>JAFUWP010000278.1 GCA_017483405.1 Oscillospiraceae bacterium
CTGTTCAAGACGGCGGTTTCTCTCGAAGAAACCGGAAAAGTGCAGATAGTCGCTCTCGATAAGACAGGAACAATCACCAGCGGTCAGCCCGAAGTGACAGACATCATTCCGGTTTCTGTCAGTGAATCGGAACTGCTTTCGATGGCATTGGCTCTCGAAAAGAAAAGCGAACATCCGCTTGCAAAAGCAATTCTGCAATATGCCGAAGAAAAACAGCTTACCGCGCAGGAAGTGACTGATTTTATCATTCATGCCGGAAACGGTCTGGAAGCGGTTCTTGATGGAAATCATCTTTACGGCGGAAATCTGAATTTCATCCGGACAAAATCGGAAATTTCTTCCGAAACGGAACAGATAGCCAATCAGCTCGCACAGGATGGAAAAACACCGCTGTTTTTCGCTGTCAATCAGAAGTTAGCAGGGGTGATTGCAGTCGCTGATACCATAAAAAAAGATTCTCCCGAAGCTGTCAGACAGATGCAGAGTATGGGAATTCAGGTTGTTATGCTGACCGGAGACAATCAGCGGACGGCTGAAGCTATCGGAAAACAGGCAGGTGTGAATCATGTTATCGCCGGTGTTCTGCCTGACGGAAAAGCAAAAGTCATTCAGGAACTGCAAAAACAAGGCAAAGTCATGATGATAGGGGATGGCATCAATGATGCGCCTGCGCTTACCGGTGCAGATATTGGCATCGCCATCGGTGCAGGAACGGATGTTGCTATTGATGCCGCAGATGTGGTACTGATGAAAAGTACTCTGACTGATGCCGCGGCGGCGATTCGACTGAGTCGGGGTGCTCTGCGGAATATTCATCAGAATTTGTTCTGGGCGTTTATCTATAACGTGATTGGCATTCCGTTAGCGGCAGGAGTATTTATCAGATTATTCGGCTGGGAACTGAATCCGATGTTCGGCGCGGCGGCGATGAGTCTTTCCAGTTTCTGCGTTGTGACGAATGCGCTCCGGCTGAATCTGCTGAAAATTTATGATACCAGCCATGACAGAAAATTAAAGCATCCGGCAGAAATTTCAATTTCTTCGGAGAATCTGAAAAAATCAGAAGAAAATCAACAGACTTACACTCTCCGGATTGAAGGCATGATGTGTCCGCACTGTGAAGCAACCGTTCAGAAATGCCTTGAAGCGTTTCCGGAAGTCGAAAAAGTAACCGCCAGTCATGAAGACGGAACAGCTGTTATCTATCTGAACAATTCTTTACAGCATCTCGATGAAATGAAACAGGCGGTAACAGAACAGGGCTATCAGGTGCAGAATTAAGAGAGGTGTCAGTATGAAGAAATTATTCTCAGTTCTTGTGATAACCTGTATGATGATAATCACATCATCATGCGGAATGCAGACAATTAAAGAATCCGAAAATCTGGTGATTCCTGTCAGTCAGGTGACAGAAAAGCCAAGATTCTATGCATTCAGGATTGATGAAACAGATATGGAAGTCATCGCCGTCAGGGACAGTGCAGGAAATATCCGTACTGCTTTCAATACCTGTCAGTCCTGTTATACTTCCGGAAACGGACGGTATCAGGCGGATGGTTCAGAACTCGTGTGTCAGAACTGCGGATTCCGCTTCACGGCTGAACAAGTCGGTCTTGAAAGTGACGGCGGATGCAATCCATGGGCAATTACCGAACAGAACAGAACGCTTTCCGGAGATGCGCTCGAAATCTCTTATGATTTCCTGAAAAATTCCAAAGATATTTTTGCAAACTGGTAATCCGGCTGAAACAGCGGAGGTATTTCCCTCCGCTTTCCCTGTTTTTTCATATTGATAAAAATAAATCCTAAAGGAGTAACAGACATGAATGTTCTTGCAGTAGATGATGAAATCAAGATTCTGGAAGTGATTTCCGCTTTTCTGAATCATAAGGGAATGCAGGTTCTGACAGCACAGAACGGTACAGAGGCTTTAAAGCTGTTTGAAACCCAGCAGATTGATTTTGTACTTCTTGACCTGATGCTTCCGGATATATCCGGCGAGGAAATATGCAGAAGAATCCGGAAAAAATCAGATGTGCCTGTCATCATGCTGACGGCGAAATCTCAGGAAACGGATATGCTCAACGGACTCGGCATCGGTGCGGATGATTATATCCGTAAACCGTTCAGTTTGAAGGAACTCTACATGCGGATGCAGACAATTCTCCGCAGAATTGAAAAAACTTATCATATCCGGAAAGTCGGAGAACTGTCGATAGATTTTCAGAAATGCAGACTCTGTAAAAATGATTCTGAAATTCTGCTGACAGCGAGTGAATGGAAACTGCTTTCTGTTCTGGTCGAGAATGCAGGAATTGTACTTTCAAGAGAACAGCTGATTTCCGGCGCATTCGGGATGGATTTTGAAGCCTATGACCGCGCTGTTGATACGCATATCAAGAACTTAAGAAAGAAAATAGAAGCCGATTCCCGAAATCCTGTCTATATCCGGACGGTTCACGGTCTGGGATATAAATTCGAGGTGAAATCATGAAGAAATGGAAAATCCGGACACAGCTCGCCTGCGGATTTGCCTGCAT
Organism: Oscillospiraceae bacterium; assembly: GCA_017483405.1. Lineage (GTDB taxonomy): Bacteria > Bacillota > Clostridia > Oscillospirales > Ruminococcaceae > UBA3855. The sequence continues at coordinate 2,541 of JAFUWP010000278.1, forward strand.
CGTATGCGCGGTGATTTTTCTAATCAGCATTTCCGCTAATGTACTGATACGGAAACAGTTTGCCTCTTATATCGAAAGCGAACAGGAGCGTTTTTCCTCCGAACTTGCGGAAAATCTTGCTGAACAGTATCATCAGAAAAACGATACATGGAATCTGGAGTATATTCACGGCGTGGGGATGTATGCCGTCAATGACGGCTATTTCCTGAAATTATATGACAGCACACATAATTTGCTCTGGGATATTGAACATCATGAAATGCAGTGCTGTGCGGAAATGATGAATGAAATTTCTCAGAAAATGGAAAAACTGAAAATGAAACATGCCGATTTTGTTTCTCATGAATATCCTCTGTATCAGAATCAGAATCTTATCGGCTATGCTGAAATTGTATATACCCCCTATTATATGAATGAAAATGCCTTTCAGTTTCTGGATGCGCTGAATCTGATTCTTTTTATTATCGGATTTCTGTCACTGATTGGCGCGGTGATTGCAGGATTTCTGTTTGCACAGCGCATCTCGAAGCCCGTTTCTGAAATTATCGCCCGTACCAGACAGATTGCTGATGGTCAGTATGAAAATAAACCGGTTTCTGATGCATCTTCTGCGGAAATGGCCGAACTGACGGAATCTGTTTCTTTTATGGCGGATACGCTCAGGAATCAGGAAAAATTAAGAAAACAATTAACCAGTGATGTCGCTCATGAACTGCGGACACCGCTCACAAATGTAGCATCACATCTTGAAATGATGACGGAAGGCATCTGGCAGCCTACGGAAAAACGTCTTGAAAGCTGTTATGAAGAAATCAGACGGATTTCCTCGCTGGTGGATGATTTGGAAAAACTGCATCAGCTCGAAGAAGAACAATTAATTCTGCATAAGCAAGTATTCTCTC
>JAFUWP010000279.1 GCA_017483405.1 Oscillospiraceae bacterium
CGGTGATTCCGGAAATGACCTGCATTGATAACGATGTAGAAAAGGATTTTGAAGAAATTGTCCGTCATCTGCTGAGTGTGCATCATTTTACGGATTTCGATATGCTGACCGGATATGAAAATTTGGAAACGTCACATTTAAGAGTGCAGGGAGTCCGGAACGTGCTGAAAACTTATGGCCTGACACTGCCTGACAGTCATGTGATTTACGGGGATTACTGGATGATTTCGGGGGAAAAGCTTGCGGAAGAATATATTTCCGGAGAAAGAAGACTTCCGCAGGCGATTATCTGTGCAAATGACTATATGGCTTACGGATTATGTGATAAATTTCTGGAGCACGGCATCCGAGTGCCGGAAGATGTGACCATCATCGGCTATGAATATGTCGGGGAACGGTTTTATCATGCGCCGGTGCTGACGACCTATCAGCGAAACCGGAAAGCAGTCGGCATCAAGGCGGTCAATCAGCTGTATGAGATGATAACCGGAAAAAAGACCGAACAGGTTTCCGCAGGCGGATATATGATATACGGAAATTCCTGTTCCTGCGGAGTCAATCATAAACAGCTCAATGAGGAATTACAGAAAATCCGGCGCGAGCAGTATTATGTGACACTGAACTTTGAGGGGAATTTTGAACAACAGCTGACGATTGCGAGGTCAATTTCGGATTATATTCATACATTACAGGAATTTACCTATCTGGTTCGTGATGTCCATGCTATTTATCTCTGTCTGTATGAGAACTGGTGTTCCCGTGAATTCCGGAGTGAAGTCTATACCGATACGGATAACGAAGTCATGCTCTGTTATACCGTCAGCAGACAGGGAAAATTTTCGGAAGAACCGAGAGCATTTGTCAGGAATCAGCTGTTTCCGTATACTCAGGAAGAACATATCAGCAATGAAATTCTGTATTTCTGTCCGATTTTCTTTGCCGGAAAGGAACTGGGCTATTTCATTCTGCAATATGAAAAGCCCGATGTTTATGATTCTGTCTTTAAAGACTGGCTGAAAATCGCGGCTAATGCGCTGGAAGGCCTGCGCATGAAAAATGATATTCATGAACTGCTTCAATGTCAGAATCTTTCGGAATATCATGACACTGTCACCGGATTATACAATCACGCCGGATTCCTGAACGAAGTCACCCATGCACTGAAGCAGGCCGCGCCGGAATCAGTTCTGACGCTGTTCCTGATACGTGCCGGATTGTTTTCCGAACATGGCAGCATCGACAAGCGCGGAATGGCAGTCCGCATCGAGATAGAAAATGCGGAATGTCTGAAAAAACTCATTTCCGGCAAAAATGAATTCTGCGGAAAGCTGTCAGCCGGTCTGTATGTGTTCGGGACGGTCGGAAACTATCCGGATTCTTATGAAGAAATGATTACGGATAAAATTAATACTTTATTTCTGCATTCGCCGTTATACAGTGAATACTGCGGTATGGATACGATGATAACCGTTTCAGGACGGGTCAGCGTTCCGGATGCCGATGCAGAATTAATGATTTCAGCATTACAGAAAATTTTGCAGGAAAAAATCAGGCATCTTTCCGGAAAGCGCAGTCATGCGAATTATCAGGCATATCTGAATATGAGAAATGCGATGTACCGGAATCCGCATGAAGAATGGAACGCGCAGAAAACCTGCCGTGAATTTCATCTGAGTTATGGTTATTTTCGGGCGGCCTATAAAGAATTATTCGATGTCAGCTTTCATCAGGATTTGATACAGAGCCGGATTTCTCATGCGAAATATCTTCTTCTGACGACTTCGGATAATCTTCCGGAAATCGCATGGCAGTGCGGTTATGAAGATGAAAAATATTTCATGCGTCAGTTCCGGCAGATAACGGGCATGACACCGAGTGCCTATCGCAATTATCACTGAGATACAAAAATGCAGAGAGCGGAAACTCTCTGCATTTTTTATTGAGGATGGAAATTTTTTATGTCAGGTATTACTTGTTGTAAGTTACCCACTGATAGCGAGCTGTCAGGGGAGTATTGCCGTTGAAGGGCTTGAGCCATTCATCCACGCCAGTACCAGGCCATGTATTCATCATGATTTTTCCGGCGGTAGAGGGGATATTGCTGGTTGCTCTGTAGACTTCCTTACCGTCCACGAACCATGCAATATGGTCAGGCTGCCAGTCGAATCCGTAAGTATGGAAACCTTCGGAGGCATCGAATCCTAAATCATACATATATTCATGATTGCCGACACCGTTTGTATAGTAATTGAACTGTACTTTAGTCGTATCTTTACCGAGGACTTCGATGTCGATTTCATCCCACGGATTGTTATCAGAAGGGCCTGTATAGGTGAAGAAGGAGGAAACAACGCCGTCATTCTTGATAGCCTGCATGGAAGTTTCATAATAGCCATAGCTGTAGAAATCAGTAGTTCTGTATTCTGCGCCGGAGTACATGCCTTTGCCTTCGCGGTCCTTGTCGATGGTCAGGCTGAGATAGCCATCCTTGACGGAAGTATTTTCCTTATACCACCAGCAGTCGAAGCAAGAGCCGTTTGTCCATCCGTCAGATGCGAAGAAGACAGGAGTTTCACCTTTTCTGAAATCGGCTACAGTGGATGCGGATGCATTCATAGCAGTACCATAGTCCTTGATAGAAGTAGTCTGCTGAACTTCTGTAGCAGGTTCAGTTTTTTCTGTAGCGGGCTGGTCAGGCTGTACAGGATTACCGCCAATCGGGAAGGAAGTTACCAACTTGACAATATATTTCATGATATTCAGGGAATCTGTAGAATCAGGTGTTCCGCTGTTGTCAACGTCAGCATTTTTCTCCTGCTGGGCAGTGAGAGTTTCTTTGCCGAGGATAGCGCGGTTCAGCGTGATAACATCCAGAATATTGACATTGCCGTCCAGATTTACATCACCATAGCTAACACCGGAAACCGTCTGAGATTCGGTTGTCTTTTCAGTAGCTTCTGTTGTTTTTTCAGTTGCTTCGGTAGTATCTGTTACTGCGGATGCATCTGTATCTGTAACAGTCAGCAGATAAGTCAGAGGAGAATTCCAGTAGATGGTGATTTCGTTTGTGGAATAGCTTTCGGAATTGTCGATATAGCACTTAGCCGGTGCGGAATCTGCACAATAAGCCTTTGCCGCGCTGTCTTCCAGATTGGAGTTGACACCGCCGACCAGCATACCTTTCATAGCCTTGCCAGCGGCCATAGAAGGACGATGATGTGGATTTTCAGGAGATACTGTACCATAGCCGGTGAAGAAGCTGGTAGCCAGCGGATTCACGCCGAGCAGATAGTTAAGCTGGGCTTCAGCGGCATCCTGATATTTCTGTTCGCCTGTAAGCTGATATGCTAGACCTAAGATAACGCCGGAGTTTGCCACTGTCATATTACTGCCCCAGTCGAATTTGGTCAGAGATACGCCATAAGGAGAGGACTGAGAATTCTGAACGAATTTATCAGCCTGTTTCATGACAGCATTTTTCGCGTTTTGGTAAGCAGTAGAATTCTTATCAGCATTTTTCATAGTCAGCAGAGCGATATTGCCATAGTCGCCGACAAGAGCCCAGTCCATACCGGTCTGTACGGACATGCTTTCCAGAGCGGAGAGATATTTGCTTTCGCCGGTTGCGCGGTAGAGCTGAGCGGCGGCCCAATAGCGTTCATCTCTGTCGGACTTGTCGCCGTATTCACCGGTGGTGATGTCCTGCAGATTCTGGAAGATAAGATTCGGATTCTGTTCGAGGAAAGTCCATGCTTTCTTAGCGGCATTGAGGCATTTTTCAGCATAAGCGGAATCGGATGCCTTGAATACTTCAGCGGCGAGAGCCATCGCGCCGGCGAAATCTGCTGTAGAAGTGGTTGTGATGGGAGTCACAATCAGGGGGTCAGTTTCTTTTTCAGGAGCGACATAGCCAGGGAAGTTTTCGCAGGTAACTTTGTGATAAACACCGCCGTTGGAATCCTGCATCTTGAACATCCAGTCAAGCTCGAATTTTGCTTCATCGAGGATGTCAGCTCTGCCGTTGCCGCTTTCCGGAATGCCGGTATTATCGGCATAGAGAGAAGGATTTGCCTGATAAGCATAGAGGAGGTCAGCGACAGCCTTTGCACCAGGGACAACATAGCGGCCATAGTCGCCGGCATCATGCCAGCCGCCGGAAACATCAATTTTATTATTTGTGCCGTAAACAGTAGCCTGAGTGTTATGGCAAGCACCGTGACCGAAATCGGCATCTGTAACGGTAGTTCCGCATCTCTGGAGATAGAGCATCTTAACGGAATCTGTCAGAAGGTTGGTATAAGGATTCTGTTCGATGGTGAACTGATAGGAATCATCCAGATTAGCGCACTGAATGTAATAAGTACCAGCGGCAGTGACTTTGGAGAAATCGCCGGTCCAGTCAGTTTCGTTTGCGGAGCTGTTATTGATGGAGCTGGAAAGCTTTCCGGTATAGACAACTTTCTTGGTAGAGGCATTGACAACGGAGAATTCTGTCTGATTGGTCACATCACGGAATACAGCAGTTTTCTTGCTGTCGCTTTTGTAGCCGACCTGATTGGTGATGATGGAAGGCTGATAGCCCTTGGCAGCTTCGCGGTCAACCTTGCTGTCGTCAATGAGTTCCAGAGAAACATTATCCAGATAGATAGTATGTTCCGGAAGTGCGCCGCCGTCCTTTTCCTGAAGTCCGCAGTTGAATACAAGCTTTGCCATGATGTCAGTTTCTGCTTCCATTGTGAATACATGTTCTACTTTCTGCGGAGTAGGGCCAATATCGAGGCCGTCCCAGACATAAGCCTGATAAGTGCCGCCGTTCTGCTGAATCATGCCTTCGACAAATCTGTTTGTTGTGCAGGAAATGTCGTATGTCAGCTTATAAACGCCGTTCTGATACAGCGGAATGATGTCATAGTACATCTGAGTGGAATACGTTTTCTGGCCGGTACTGCTGACTTTGAAAGCGAGTTTTCCGTTTTCGGAAGAAAGTGTAGCAGAGCCGCCGCTTTCTTTGTACATCCCCCAGCCGGAAGTACCAGTTTCAAAAGTGCCGTTGCTGATGAGCGCACCAGCGGCGGAAACAGCAATCTGAGACATCGGCAGTGCGGAAGTCATCATAGCGGCACATACGGCGAAGACTGCGGCACGTTTTTTAAAAGTTTTCTTGTTCATAAAAATTTCCCCTCTCGAAATTTAAATCAATTTGATAAAATCGTTCTTCAAGCTGAAAGCGCATATCAGCTTGGATTGTGATTTTATTATATCAGAGTTATGGACGAAATAATATCACTTTTTTGATAAAAATAGTAAAATTTTGATATGTTTCTGCAAAAGAAAAACCGCCGTGTTATGCGGCGGTTTCGGGGGATAACTCCTGATGCTGTTCCAGTTCCGGCATACGGTACTGTTTTTTATAGGCTTTCGGAGTCATGCCCATGTATTTCCGGAATACTTTGATAAAATAACTCTGCGAACTGAAGCAGAACAGACTGCTGATTTCGGAATCAGAATAATCCGAATACCGGAGCAGACTGGCGGCGGCTTCAATTTTCTGCTGACTGACATAATCACTGAACGCCATTCCGGTTTCTTCTTTGAACAATCTGGAAAGATACGCTTCACTGATTTCGAGATGTTCTGCGGCATCACTGAGCAGAATCCGGTTATGCAGATGTTCGCTGATATATTCGATAGTTTTGACAATCTGTTTGGAATAGACTTTGCTGTTGCGGACTCTCTGCATTTTTCTGGTATAGCCTTCGAGCATATCCTTGTGGACGGCGCGGACCTCGGCTTCTGTACGGCATTCATCAGCTCTCATGATATATAAATCACTGAGCTGATAGGCCGTTTCCGGAGTCATGCCGTAACGGATGCAGAATCTTGCAATCAGCGCGGCGGTCACAACAAGATGATATTTCAGATTCCGCAGAGCGTCCTTGCTGAGTACGCCGCATCCCTCGCAGAACAAAGGCGCGGCAAAGAACCGCATCATTTCCATATTGCCTGTCCCGATGCTTTCATAGAAAGCGATTTCCCTGTCGAAAGAAGCACGTTCAAAGCCGTCTTCTCTCTGTTGAAATAGTAATTCAGCCACTTTTTTCTCCGTTTCCTGATTCATGAAACAGTCACCCCCTTATCTTTTCATTATAGCATAATGATGAGAAAAAGACAAGGGGATTTGTTTCTGTTTTTACAGATTTTTCAGAATTTCTTTGCGTACGGAATGCAGTCTGTCATCGGACAGGCCGAAATCCATCTGTTTATAGTTCCATGCACAGCGCGCGATGTGATGTTTTTCAAACACATCATGAATGGTTCTGAA
>JAFUWP010000280.1 GCA_017483405.1 Oscillospiraceae bacterium
AAATTCTGCATGATATTCAGAAGATTCAGAAAATCACTCTCTTTGATGAGCGCAAGTCCCTGACCGTCATCGCCGAGGACGAAAAGATTATCTCCTGCCTGAATGTTGAAGACTTTCCGCGCCTGCGCCGGAATGACTATCTGACCCTTTTCGCCGACTTTCACGATGCCGAACGCATGTTTGCCTTTCGGCGGAATCGGAAGGCCTTGTTTCTGCTTGTTATAAGAAAGCAAATCATCAAGCGAGACTTCCAGAAAATCGGCGAGGATTTTCGCCTTTTCGATGTCGGGGAGGGATTCACCGGTTTCCCATTTCGAGAGGGTCTGACGGGAAACACCGGCTTTTTCAGCAAGTTCCTCCTGCGAGAGCTTTTTTAATTTTCTTAGCGTGATAAGATTGTCACTGAACATGTTCCTGACTCCTTTCTTTCCGGATGCCGAGCACAAACCACCGTAGCACCGGAATTCTTGAAATGATTTCATACAGTCCCCAGCCGATGCCGAATGAAGAAATCAGCGACAGCACTCCGCAGAGCATGAACGGCAGGGAAGTATATTCATGAAGAAGATATGCACTTGCTGACATGCCCAGATAATGAAAGACATACAGTCCGAAGCTTTTCGAGGAAAACCATGCTGTAACAGGATTCTGAAAATTCAGATATTTTCTGCCGAATCCCAGCAGGGCAAGGCACATCAGCCATGCATAGGCAATCGAAAACGGATGGTTCAGCACGGGATTATCTGCGAAGTTCTGCCCCCAGAAGAATACCGTATAGCCGATGCCCGTCAGAACGGAAATGATAAGCAGGGGGATGCAGTAGTTCGATAATTTTTCGATAACTTCTTCATGTGCAAAAAGATAATATCCGGCGAAGAACGCGAAACCGTAAATCCCGAATCTGTAAGATACAATCACGGGCGTGTTGAGAATCTGTGCAAATCCGAATGCCGGAATCATCAGCAGGAGCATTCCCCAGAACGGAAAGTTTTCCGTTTTCGGATAAAGCTTTTCCCGTTTCTTGGTGATTTTCCGGATGATGACCAGCACCAGAGAGAAAATCCACAAAGTCTGGAGATACCACAGCACACCCGTTCCGGAAACGGACATAATCAGATAAAGTCCGAGTTTCGGCACTGCGCCGAGATTGGCAAAAGAATCGCTCAGTTTCATGCTGATATAGCCCTGAATCCACTGAAATGCCAGCAATCCTAGCGTGGACGGCACAAGATAGCGGACAGTTCTCTTTTTCAGAAATTTTTTATCCTCATCCGGATGATTCGTCAGACTGATTCTCGCACTGATGCCCGATATGATAAATAACAGAACCATAAACCACGGGTACAGAAAATACATGATGCTGTCAGTCGGATACATCACGCCGGATTCGCCGAGCGTTCCGAGCGGAATCACACTGCTGTACATCATGAGCGTATGATAAATCACCACCAGAATGACCGTCATCCAGCGGAGGTTGTCAAGATAATGTCTTCTGGGAAATTTCTGATAATTCATAAAATTACCACCTTCGCTATGTTTTTTAACATTATAGCATGAAACCTTCCGGCTGTCCACCAACCAGACATGACATTTCCGGATGATTTGTGTTAAAAATCAGAGCATTTTTATCATCATACCATAAATCCGGCCGTTTTGCAAGAGTATGTCCTGTATTTTTTCTGTCTGTAAAATTTTTATAAATAATCTTGACAAAAAAATATCTCTGTGTTATAATAATAACAGTCAGAGAATTCTGACAAATAAATTTTCAGGATACGGGCAGTCTTTCTAATTTATCATGCCCGTAAAGAAAGGATATGAATACCCATGAGCTTTATGAAAATTGTGAATGTGTACGGCAGAGAAATCCTCGATTCCAGAGGCAATCCGACTGTAGAAGCTGAAATCACTCTCGAAGATGGTACTGTTGCAAGAGGTACTGCACCTTCCGGCGCATCTACCGGCGAATTTGAAGCCCTCGAACTCCGTGACGGCGACAAGAACAGATACCTCGGCAAGGGCGTACAGAAGGCTGTTGACAACATCAACACTGTCATCAAGGATGCGATTCTTGGTCTGGATGCATCTGATACTTATGCTGTAGACGGTGCTATGATTAAGGCAGACGGCACAAAGGACAAGTCCAATCTGGGTGCAAATGCCATTCTCGCAGTTTCTATCGCAACAGCAAGAGCAGCAGCTACATCTCTCGGCATTCCGCTTTACAGATTCCTCGGCGGTGTACAGGGCACAAAGCTCCCCGTTCCGATGATGAACATCCTCAACGGCGGCGCACATGCTGACAGTGCTGTTGATACTCAGGAATTCATGATTATGCCTGTTGGTGCTCCTTCTTTCAAGGAAGCTCTCAGATGGTGTGCTGAAGTATTCCACAAACTGAAGGCTCTCATCAAGGATATGGGCGACGTTACCGCAGTAGGTGACGAAGGCGGCTTTGCTCCTAACAAGCTCAAGAGCGATGAAGATGCTATCGAAAAGATTCTGGAAGCTATCAAGGCAGCCGGCTTTGAACCTGGCAAGGATTTCATGATTGCTATGGATGCTGCATCTTCCGAATGGAAATCCGAAAAAGGCAAGGGCTTCTACAAGCAGCCTAAGTCCGGCAAGGAATTCACTTCTGATGAACTG
>JAFUWP010000281.1 GCA_017483405.1 Oscillospiraceae bacterium
AACGGAATTTGTTAACTGTATCAGTTTCAGCACAAAGTTCCGGAATGAACATTTATGGTGCTATGCGCTGATGCCCTTCGGCGGTCTGCTGATAGTGTTTCTTTATCGGGTGACGCATGACAAGCATGATAAGGGGACAAATATGATTCTGGCATCTCTGCGGTCAGAAGCACAGATACCTGTCCAGACTGCTCCTCTGATATTCGTTTCGACTATCATCACGCATTTTGTCGGCGGAAGTGCCGGACGCGAAGGCGCGGCCTTACAGCTCGGCGGAGGGCTGGCCAATACGTTCGGAAATCTCCTCCACATGCGCGAAAAAGATAAGCATATCTTAATCATGAGCGGTATGAGCGCGGCATTTTCAGCGATATTCCGGACACCAGTCGGCGCGGCCGTCTTCGCGATGGAAGTCGGCTGTGTCGGCACAATGCAGTACGGCGCACTCGTTCCGTGCGTGATTTCTTCCCTGACGGCATCCTACATCGCCGCGAAACTCGGACTCCCTCTGGAACGCTATGAAGTTTACCCCGTTCCGGAGCTTGCACCGTTCACGGCCATACAGACGATTCTGCTCGGAATCTTCTGTTCAGCACTGAGTATCATCTTCTGCGTGATTCTGCACCGGACAGAGCGTTTCATGAAGAAACATCTCAAGAATCCTTATCTCAGAATCCTGACGGCAAGCACCATCCTGATTCTGATGGGATTCCTTTTCCGGACAACGGATTTCTACGGAACGGGCGGTGCAGTCATCGCAAGAGCCGTTCACGGAGAAGCCGTCTGGTATGCCTTTATCCTGAAAATGTTCTTTACTGCGGTAACGCTCGGCGGCGGATTCAAGGGCGGTGAAATCGTGCCTTCGTTCTTTGTCGGCGCAACCTTCGGATGCGTTTTCGGCCAGATAACAGGCTTATCCCCGTCACTGTGCGCGGCAGTCGGGATGATGGCTCTGTTCTGCGGCGTGACGAACTGTCCGCTTGCATCGCTGTTTATTTCCGCCGAACTGTTCGGACAGGGATGCGTTCCCTATTGCCTTCTGGTGATTGCCGTGAGCTATCTGCTTTCCGGCTATTACGGACTCTACAAGGAACAGAGATTTTATTATTCCAAATTCACTGATGAACATGTTTCCCATAAAACCAGAAAATAGAAAGGAGCTATCTTCTTGAATACCAAAATCAAAGGCGTTATCTTCGATATGGACGGCCTGATGCTCGATACTGAAAAACTCCTCGCCAAATATTGGATGCAGGCCGCTCATGAAGCCGGTTTCCCGATGGAGCTGGAACATGTGCTCGGAATCCGGAGCTTATCGGCCGTCTATGCCAAACCGAAATTACAGGGCATTTTCGGAAAAGATTTCGATTATGAAAAAATCCGCGCCAGACGGCGCGAACTCACTGCCCAGCATCTCGAAACATACAGCATCGAGAAAAAATCCGGTCTGGATGAACTTCTGCAATATCTGCATGAAAATCAGTATCGGATTGCTGTCGCTACGGCAACCGACCGTCAGCGGACGGATTTATATCTGAAACAAGTCGGAGTCTATGATTATTTTGATGCATTCGTCTGCGGCGATATGGTCACCACCGGAAAGCCTGACCCTGAAATCTATCTGAAATCCAGTGACGCACTCGGCCTTGCACCGGAAGTCTGCATCGCACTTGAAGACTCCCCGAACGGTATTATTTCAGCTTATCGGGCAGGATGCCGTGCTGTTATGATTCCGGATTTATCTCAGCCGGATGAGGAGTTAAAACCGTATCTGTCGGCCTGTCTGCCGTCTTTATCCGATGTTATCACACTTCTGAAAGGAGATTTTTCATGATACACAAGTTCAATCAGTTTGAAATTCCGGCAATTTACTATTTTGAAGCCAAGAATTATTTCACTGGAAGCCGGAAAAATATGAATTTCAAAATCGTTTCCGATGGGAATCAGATGACTGTCACCACATGGCGCGGATTTATCTGCTCCG
>JAFUWP010000282.1 GCA_017483405.1 Oscillospiraceae bacterium
CTTATCATGGAGACAGGCTTTTGTCAATGATTTTGAATATACTTGTTTCCAATGAGCGGTTATCAATCTGATTGATAACCAGAAAAATGGCTGTTTTCAGGGATTTATGAAATCCACAGCATGTTGCGCGGTGCTACTGGTTTCTTGACATTTTTCTGTATTTCGTGTATGATAAAATTACAGAAAAAAGAAGGAGGTTATCTGCTGTGAATTTCAGAGTAGAAAAAGAAGTACTGGATGCAGGCGTAAAAATCATTTTTGTTGTCATCAACGGACTGGATAATCATAGTAACAGTCCGGAATGGAAAATCGAACGGGAAACCCGAATACAGTCACTGTATGAATACTATGCAGAACTGGATGTCAAGGCTGACCCCATTCTGGAAGGATTTCACATCCTGCATGACAATACCGGTGTCAAACGCCGCAAGAATATTCCGGCAAGCGAAAACCTGATAAAACTGCTCAAAAAGAATCATACTGTTTCTTATATCAATCAGGCAGTGGATATTTATAATCTGATTTCACTGGAATCGAAACTTGCACTGGGAGCGCACAACATGGCACATGTAGACGGGAATGTAACCCTGCGCTTTACAGACGGTTCAGAACGCTATGTGCCTCTCGGCCAGAAAGAGCCGATACCGGTGAATCCGCATGAATACTGCTACTGCGATGATGCCAATGAAGTCCTCTGCCGTCTGGAAATCCGTCAGGTCAATAAAACTGCGGTAGATGAAACGGCTCAGGATGTATTCTATATCGTGCAGGGCAATGCCGCTACTCCTGATGCACTTCTGTATGATACTGCCCAGAAAATTATCAGTACTACAACAAAATACTGCGGCGGAACAGGATATATCATCACACCCGATAAAATATAACAGAATCAGGGATGCATTTCTGATACAGCATCCCTGATTTTTATGCTGTTCTATATATGGCAGCAGCTCTCCCGAAGAATCAGGAGAGCTGCTGTAAGAATCAGGATGGTGATTTTTTTATTTGATTGCATCAAATGCCGTGTTGAGAGCATCAATCAGGTCATCAACATGTTCCGTACCGATGGAAAGACGGATAGTTGTCGGCTTGATGCCCTGTTCGAGCAGTTCAGCTTCTGTCAGCTGGGAATGTGTGGTCGATGCCGGATGAATTACCAGAGACTTGACATCAGCAACATTCGCAAGCAGGCTGAAAATCGGCAGATGGTCAATAAAGTTCTTAGCGTCATCTTCTGTTCCCTTGATGTCGAATGTGAAAATACTGCCGCCGCCGTTCGGGAAGTATTTCTGATAAGTCTTGTGACTCGGTTCAGATTCCAGTGACGGATGATGAACAGCATCCACCTGCGGATGGTTTGCCAGATAGTTTACAATCTTGAGGGCATTTTCCACATGACGTTCTACACGCAGGGAAAGAGTTTCCAGACCTTGCAGGAAGATGAATGCATGGAACGGAGAAATCGCCGCGCCGGTATCTCTCAGCAAAATTGCTCTGATATATGTCACAAATGCGGCTGGGCCTGCGGCGGCTGTAAAGCTGACTCCGTGATAGCTCGGGTTCGGTGCGGAAATCCACGGATATTTGCCGGATTTGCTCCAGTCAAAATTACCGCTGTCGATAATTACACCGCCGATTGCCGTACCATGACCGCCGATGAACTTTGTTGCGGAATGTACTACAATATCTGCACCGTATTCGATGGGGCGCACTAGATAGGGAGTCGCAAAGGTATTGTCAATCACGAGCGGAATGTTATGTGTATGAGCAATCTGCGCGATGCGCTCAATGTCGATGACATTGGAATTCGGATTGCCTAATGTTTCGATAAAGATGGCTTTTGTTTTATCGTTGATAGCACTTGTGAAAGCGGCTTCATCTTCGGGGTCAACGAAAGTCGTTTCGATGCCGTAAAGCGGAAGGGTATGTGC
>JAFUWP010000283.1 GCA_017483405.1 Oscillospiraceae bacterium
ATGCGGTGACTTCGGCTTTTCTGTCAAAAAGAAACATAAAAATAATTAATCATTTCAGGAGGATTTTATCATGATGAACGATTACCAGATTGCAGGCTATGTGGTTTCCGGTGCGCTCCGCGCCGCCAATGCCGCCGAAAATAACCCCCTCGATGCCGAAACTTTAATTCGCCTTTCCGGTGCGTTAAGCAGTGCCGTTTCCGCTTACGGATATAAAGAAAAAAAAGCCATTCTGAAAGCAGGTATGCGGATTTCTCCCGATTTTGCCATGATTGCCGATAAGTTCTTTCTCGCCATGCAGGAAACCCCTGTCATCGCAGATAAGGCACGTTCCAAAGATTATGAATCTATCTCGGAATTTATCCTCGAAAATCAGGAACTCTCCCAGAAAGAACGGCTTATACTTTATAAAGAACAATACGTTCCTGCAAGCGTAAAATTCTGGAAAGGTTTCCGGATTGTCTGCCTGTGTGTGACAATTCTCTGCACTCTGCTGACTATCGGCATGTATCTGTTTCAGCCGGAAGTCCGTCACCAGTTTCTCGAAAGCTGGAACGAAATGAAATATCAGTTCAAAAAAACCAAAAAACATGCGCAGACATTTCTGAAAGCCGTCAAGTTCCTGATTCACCAGATAACAAAATAATTATCCCGCAATTTGTAAAAAACCTCTTGACATTTACAAAGAAACATATTATAATAAATATGTACAAATTGTGAAATTTTTTCAGGAGGGTTTATGTTATGAAAAAAAATTCGTTCAAAAACCGTGTGAAAGCCGCGGCGGCATCCGTTGCTATGCTGACTGCCAGCATTCTGCCGTCTTTCAGTCCGGTTCAGGCATCCGCCGAACTGACGGAGATGGATAATTTCGCCCGTCTTCTTCAGCATTCCATGTATTTCTATGATGCTAACATGTGCGGTACGGAAGTAGAGGAAAATAACCGCCTCTCATGGCGCGGTGACTGCCATACTTATGATGCCGCTGTTCCGCTTCATCCGATTGATGCCAAAAATGTCGGTGTCAACCTGTCCGAAGACTTTATCGAAAAATATAAAGACATTCTCGACCCCGATGGTGACGGCTGTGTCGATGTTGCCGGCGGTTTCCATGATGCCGGCGACCATGTCGAATTCGGTATGCCCGAAAACTATTCCGCCGCTACCCTCGGCTGGGGCTATTATGAATTCCGTGATTCCTATCAGACAACCGGTCAGGCTGACCATATCGAAACGCTGCTGAGATATTTTAACGACTATCTCATGAAGTGTACATTCAGAGACAAAAACGGTACTGTCATTGCACACTGCTATCAGGTCGGCGATGGCGATATTGACCATTCTTACTGGCAGTCTCCGGAAGTCGATTCTATGGCGCGTCCTGCCTTCTTCCTGACGGCCGATAAGCCTCAGACAGATTATGTTGCATCCGCGGCGGCATCTCTGGCCATCAACTATCTGAACTTTAAGGATACGGATGCCGAATATGCCGAAAAATCCCTCGATTATGCCCTTGCGCTGTTCGATTTCGCCATGACCAACGAGAAACAGCTTTCCGATAACGGTGACGGCCCTAAGGCATATTACAATTCCAGCAAGTGGGAAGATGACTACTGCTGGGCGGCCGCATGGCTCTACAAAATCACCGGCGATGAAAAATATCTGAAAGAAATCTATCCGAATTATGACTATTATGCCGCTCCCTGCTATGTTTACTGCTGGAATGACATGTGGGGCGGTGTACAGTGCATCCTCGGTGAAATCTCTATGGATAAGCCCTATAAAGAAGGCGAACATGTTTATCCGAACTTTATTGATGACTTCAAAGTCGCCGCAGGCAAAAGCCCTTATGAAGAAATGAACTGCTGGGGCTCTGTTGCCGAAGCAATGGAAAAATATATGACCGGCGGTGTCGGCACTATCACACCACAGGGCTATTTCTGGCTGAATACATGGGGCAGTGCAAGATATAACACCGCCGCCCAGCTCATCGGCCTTGTCTACGATAAGTATAACAATAACATGCAACCGTCCAAATATTCCAACTGGGCGAAAAAACAGATGGAATATATCATGGGTGACAACGATATTGAATATTCCGAACTCGGTGACGGCAGTCACGGA
>JAFUWP010000284.1 GCA_017483405.1 Oscillospiraceae bacterium
ATACTACACTAGTGGCCACCCAATTAGAGCATTTCCAAAAGTATCTCTTGGAGACCCCCTTATTTAAGGATGGATGTTATTGTAATCGGCCATTAAGGGGGTATGTGTTCAAAGAATACTCATTTAAATAACCCCTTTATAATTTTTAATTATCACATTCCAGCAGAATGACTTTACAGTCTTTGCAGGCATAAGCATCCGGCAGATTCGTATAAGCGACATCAATCATTTCCGGTTTTGAAATCAAAAAACCAACGCCCTTTTTTTCAGCATCTTTTCCGTTCGGGAAAGTCGCCTTTGTGAAATAGCTTTTTTCAGCCCAATAAGGAATGCCTCCGCCCTTATAACCATAGCCATAGAATGACCAGAGTTTCCCTAATGCCATTTTTTTACCGCATTTCGGACAAATCATGATAGTATCTCCTTCCAGTGTTCCCATATATTGACAGCCGTCCGGACAGTATCTTCTTCTGCATAGGGCAAATCTTCTTCCGGAATGCTGTCGAGCTTCTTCTGATATTCTTCTGATAAAATCTGATAGTATTTCTTCCAGTCCTCGCCGTGAATATCTTCCTCATTGTAAGCGGAACAAATCATGATATGATACAAGAATTCATCGAAATTCCTGCCAATCAGGACGGGCATGTATTCATCATGCCACCAGAACACAACCTTCGGTTCAGGAAGATTTTCTTCATAGAGCAGACAATATAAATCTACACTGCTGATTTGTGCGAACGGAATCAGCCGGACATCCTTCCGGCGGACAAGGCCGTGTTCCTTTTCGAGAAAATCGAAAAACCACTGTTCCATATATGCAATATGTTCCGGAATCTGTTCTGCTGAGAGCAGTTCAAAACCGTTCAGCACTGCGCCGGAATTGTAGATTTTATAAAACTTTTCTGGGAACTGAACATTCAGTTCTGATTCTAATTCTGATAATGTCATCAGTCCGCACCGCCCTTGATGGGATTGATTTTCGCTGTCCAGCCGAGAACAGTCAGTTCGGCAACGGCCGTCCGCTTGACAACAGATTTATTATACTCAAAATTTCGGGTTTCTTCGTAGCGGTTCATGATGATGTTATCAATCGCGGATTGTTTTTCCTCGCCGTCCAGAAGGCGGATGCTTGCCGTCCCCATGACAGATTTATATCTCATTGTGACATCTTTTTTCTCGATGATACAGTCCATCTCTAAGGGAATATCCAGTTCAAAAGAACATTTCAGATTTTTCTGCATCAGTTCGTATTTTCTGCCGGCCATCGCGCCGTGGATATAGAATCTGATATGCTGATTTTCATCCACTGTATAGGCGAAATTCAGCGGAACGATATACGGGAAATCCCCGTCAGCAAGCCCGATTCTGATAATATCACATGCATCAATAATGCTTATCATAGTATTGAAATCTGTGACTTCGCGGTCTTTTCGTCTCATAGATTATTTCCCTTCTTTCAGTTTGGCGATTTCATCACGGAGGAAAGCGGCGTGTTCAAATTCGAGCATCTTAGCGGCTTCCTTCATCTGGGCGGTCAGATTCTGAATTAATTCCTGACGTTCCTGTTTGGAAAGCTTTTTCCGGCTGGTCTTATCTTCGACAGTTTCCTTGCTGGAAATCTCGATGATTTCATGAATCTCCTTCTTGATAGTCTGCGGAATGATACCATATTTCTGATTATAAGCCATCTGGATTTCCCGTCTGCGGTTCGTTTCCCTGATGGCACGGTCCATCGAACCGGTGATGTTATCCGCATACATGATAACTTTGCCTTCGGCATTTCGGGCGGCTCTGCCGATAGTCTGAATCAGAGAAGTTTCACTTCTCAGAAAACCTTCTTTATCGGCATCGAGAATCGCTACAAGAGAGACTTCCGGAATGTCCAGACCTTCACGGAGCAGATTGATTCCGACAAGTACATCAAATTCACCAGCGCGCAAATCTCTGATGATTTCCATCCGCTTGATAGTATCGACATCATGATGCAGATACCGTACACGCACTCCCATACTTTCGAGATATTTTGTCAGATTTTCGGCCATATTCTTAGTTAGAGTTGTGACAAGAACGCGTTCTTCATTCTGGGCACGGGTGCGGATTTCAGAAAGCAAATCATCCATCTGGCCTTCAATCGGGCGGACGCTGATTTCAGGGTCAACGAGTCCGGTCGGACGAATAACCTGTTCGACAATCTGCGCCGAATGTTCCTGTTCATATTCGCTGGGGGTGGCACTGACGAACATCGCCTGATGAATATGACTTTCAAATTCTGAAAATACCAGCGGTCTGTTATCGAAGGCACTTGGCAGACGGAAACCATAATCGACAAGAGTCTGTTTCCGAGCGCGGTCGCCTGCGCTCATGGCTCTGACCTGCGGAATCGTGACATGACTTTCATCAACAATCAGCAGAAAATCTTCCGGAAAATGGTCTAACAGCGTATACGGCACACTTCCGGCGGCTCGTCCGGCGAGTACTCTGGAATAGTTCTCGATTCCGGAACAGAATCCGACTTCGCGGAGCATTTCCATATCATAATTAGTTCTCTGCGCGATTCTCTGCGCCTCGATAAGTTTATGATTTTCGGTAAACCATGCAACACGCTCCTGCAATTCCTGTTCGATTTCGGCGATGGCCTTTTCGGTCTTATCGCGGCTGTAGACATAGTGCGATGCCGGAAAGATGGCTGAATGCTGTAATCTGGCTTTCACATTTCCGGTCAGGACATCAATTTCGCTGATTCTGTCGATTTCATCACCGAA
>JAFUWP010000285.1 GCA_017483405.1 Oscillospiraceae bacterium
ATAATTCCAGGGTGCAGGTTCAGCGGAGAACATGCGGTAGTCTGTTTGAGTTTGCCCTCAGCATAGAGCTTCTGACGGATATAACGCTTGTAGGCTGTTCCGTATTTGGAAAAGCTGATTCGGCGAATCTGGAGTCTCGCCATCGCATCAGCCAGCCACAAAGGCATTGCACCGACAATCTTGACTTCCATAAGTCTCTGATTGGGAGCGATAATCTGCGCGCCGTAGCTCGGCAGGCTCAGGGACAAATCATATCTTCTTTCGGTCAGCTGTCTGTCGAATGTCAGACGGAAATTGGAATCTTCCTTGCCGAAAAATGCGCTTCGCTGATAGCTGATATACTGCTTGGGCTTGATGTCGTTGTAAGAGTTCATAAACACATCCAGTTCACTGAAAATCTGTCTCTGGAGGTATTTGCTCAGGTCAACGGGCTTCTGCCGGTGGAGCATATAAGCATCTGATTCTGCGAGGGTCAGAGTCACGCGCCGTTTTGTGACGATGCCGTTGACCTTCTTCTTGATTTCCAGAAAGACCTTATCATCAGGGCTTGCCGGTGAGTAGTAACTTCTCAGGCGGATTTTTTCCTTATAATAGGGCTTTTCCAGAGAGTTCCGGATTAAGAAGTCATCCGGTGTATCATAATACAGATTATAGATACCATAGTCTTTGCCACCGACACAGAATTTGTCGGGATTCATGTACTTATGGATTTCTTCGAGCAATGCTTCATACTGATTCATGTCGAGCATGTATTTGAGTTCTTTTCTCATAAATGTACTGATTGCCATAGTAAAAACTCCTTTACTGTAAATTTTCGTTTTTTTCAGGATACACCTGCGATATTTTCGATTTGTTTCGGATTTGTTTGTGTTTTGTTAATCCGTTGTTTGATTACAGTTATATTATAAAATCCCTAACTTAAAGAAACCTTAAAGTTTTATAAATCTGTTCTTTTTTCTTTTAATTTTCACAAAAAACATACAGAATGCACAAAAACGGGCGGCATATTATTTTAAAAAAATACTCTATGTAATATATATGCTGAAAACTTTGCTTTTCAGATTTAAATATTACTTTCAGTAAGAAAAAATCTGATTTTTTTCACATCCGCAGAAAAAATATTTTTTTGTGAAAATCTCTTGACAATCCCGTGAAAATCTACTACAATAATAATTGTAAGAATTTTTTATTACATCTAGTCAACACCGGATAAGATTATACATTATCCGGAAAATTCAAAGGAGGTTCTTTTTATGAAGCGTTCCGCTTTAGGCAGACGACTGCTCGCATCGTTCGCGAGTGTGGCCGTTCTGCTGACTTCTGCTCTGCCCGTTACCGCCGCAGATGCAGAACCGGAAGAAAAAATCTTTCCGGAAACTGTTGAACCTGTCGATGTGAATTTCGCAAAAGCTCTGCAATTATCGCTCTATTTCTACGATGCGAATAAGTGCGGATGCGGAATCACAGGGGGAAATCTGGAATGGAGAGGCGACTGCCATACCGAAGATGCAAAAGTTCCGCTCATCCCCATGACAGCGCAGAAGAAAGGCACTAACCTTTCTCAGAAATTCATTGATGCTCACAAAGATATTCTCGACCCCGATGGTGACGGCACAATTGATGTCGCCGGCGGTATGCACGATGCCGGTGACTGCGTGAAATTCTGCCTCCCTGGCAGTTATGCCGCCTCTACCCTCGGCTGGGGCTATTACGAATTCCGTGATGCTTATGTCGATGCCGGTCAGCAATGGCATGTCGAAGATATTCTTCACTGGTTCAATGATTATTATCTCAAATGCCTGTATTATGACGAAAACGGCGATGTTCTGGCATTCTGCTATCAGGTCGGCGAGGGCAATATCGACCACAATTACTGGCTGACTCCCGAACTCCAGAACGAAAACCTTCTCGATTTCGCTCGTCCGGCTTATTTCGCAACCGAAGAAACGCCGGCTTCTGATATGTGCGCCGGTGTTGCGGCATCGCTGGCAGTCAGCTATCTGAATTTTAAAGATACTGAACCCGAATACGCGCAGGAATGCCTGACAGGTGCGCTCAAACTGTATGAATTCGCTGTCAAGACCCATCGCGAAGGCACAAAAACAACGACAGAAGAAGATAAAACTACCGAAACAGGCTACTCCGAAGATGACCCCGATGCTATCAATGCAGGTAAGGAAAATACTGACCTTACTGTTACTTCTTTAGGTTATGACGGCGGTTTCTATACTTCCAGCTATGACTATGACGAACTGGCATGGGCGGCTGTCTGGCTCTATGAATGCACCGGAGAATGGGACTATATTGATGACATCATCCATGTCAATGAAAAAGTTACCGGCGATATGGGCGCACATCCTTATACAGGCTATCTCAAGAGAATCATCAAGGATACCGGCAACTGCTGGCAGAATATCTGGGTTCACTGCTGGGATACCGTCTGGGGCGGCGTGTTCGCAAAGCTCGCACCGATTACAAATTGTTCCAGAGACTGGTATATCTTCCGCTGGAATCTCGAATTCTGGTCGGGTATGACTCCCGAAGATGCCGCCAAAGCTACCGGACTTCCGGCTGCTGTTACCGCGCATAAGAATTTCGGTACGGATGATGCTGTCTGGAATACTACCATCACTGCCGATAAAATCAAAGACCTGCCCGAAACTGACGGCGCATGGCTGAAAAAAACACCTGCCGGATTCAGTATGCTCAACGATTACGGCTCGGCAAGATACGATACCGCCGCACAGCTCGAAGCTCTTGTCTATGCTAAGGAAACCGGCGATATGACCTTCGCAGACTGGGCGAAAGGTCAGATGGAATATATCATGGGTAATAACCCGATGGGCCGTTCCTATATCGTTGGTTATGACCTCGAAAACGGGGCATCTCATCCGCATCACCGTGCGGCACACGGTTCGACAACCCTCAACATGGATGACCCCGAAGACCAGACTCATGTACTCTGGGGCGCACTGGTCGGAGGCCCTGATGCTGATGACTGGCATCGCGATGAAACCAAAGACTATATCTATAATGAAGTCGCTGTCGATTATAATGCCGGATTTGTCGGTGCTTGTGCCGGACTCTACAACTATTACGGCAAGGCCGCAGGCGATAAGCCCGAAGAAAATTTCCCCCCTTCCGAAGAAAGCATGAAAGGCGAAATTCAGGAATTTACCCTGAAAGCCGCTGTCGGTCAGGAAGATAACATGGCATCTCAGATTCTGATTGAAATCGCGAATATTACTTCTCAGCCGCCGCGCTATCCGGAAGAAATCAAAGTCAGATATTATTTCAATATCTCCGAACTGCTCAAAAACGGACAGTCACTCGATAACATCGAAATCCGTTCCGACTATGATGAGATGAAATCCAGTACTGACGGAAAATATGTTGTCGATTACAATCTTGTACAGTATGACGATAACGGAAACTGCTATCTCGAAATGACATGGGATGGTTATCAGTTCTATGGTGATTTGCAGGTACAGTTCGCGCTGATGGATACTACTCAGAATTCTGAATATACGTTTATCTGGGATTCTGCCAACGACTACAGCCGTAAGGGTATCAGAACAGCGACCGAAATCGGCAAGGAACTCAATGAAGCTCCCGAAATCACGGATGCTATCACAATGTACATTGACGGCGA
>JAFUWP010000286.1 GCA_017483405.1 Oscillospiraceae bacterium
AATCGGTGAGCATTCAGATTTGTGAGCTGACAAGCAGAAGGATTCTTATCGAGTGTGTAAACTTTCCCATCAGGGCAGGACAGAGCCAATTCTACAGAAACTGAGCCTGTCCCTGAGCCAATATCCCAGCAGATATGATGCTTTTCGATTTCCAGAGACGATACAGCAAGATGCCGGATTTCGGCTTTGGTAATCGGCACATGTTCCGGAACGGAATCATCATAGAAATCAGCTTCCGGAATCAGAAACGGCGTATTCCGGCAGAAATCCGGATTTTCGGCAATCAGGACGGAAAGATAATTCACGGAAAGATGCTGAAATGCTTCTGCTGTACCGGACAGAATACGTTCTTCCGGATAGCCGAGCCGTTCGCCGATATGGATTTTAATCTGTTTCATGCCGTATTCGCATAATCTCTGACAGAGCTTTTCTGCTGACATTTCTCCGCCGAGCAGAAAGAAACAATACGGATTCTGCCGGACATGAATTACAATATTATTTTCCGTGCCGTGCAGACTGATAAATTTCATATTCTCCCACGGAATGCCGATTTTATCTGCAAAATAGACCGGAGAGGCAATTCCGCTGTAAACATGCAGTTCATGTTCATTCAGGAGAACTCGTAATTTTTCCGCACCGCTGTAGAATCCCACATCTCCGGACAGTAGTACAGATGCACTGGATTTTTCACTTTTATGAAGAAAATCAGCAATTTCCTGCGGTTTATAAGCAGTCAGCAATTGTTTTCCGGAATTCTGAAACGGGGAAAGCATCCGTTCCGCACCAATCAGGATTTCAGATTCCTGAATTGCAGTTTCGGCTTCTTTTGTGAGTGTGGCGATTCCGTCCATGCCGATTCCGATAAGTGAAACTTTCATTCTGTATGCATCTTCTTTCTGAGCAGATTCTTGATTTCTTTGAGAGTATAGCCGTTTTCATCCGGCCTGAGCAGAGTTATCATGCGGATACCGCATTTCTGAACGGCTTCGATTTTTTCAGGATAACCGCCGATTGTTCCGCTTTCTTTGGTAAGCAGAATTTCCGCGCCGGATTTCTTGATATGCAGAATATTCTGTTCTGCTGAAAACGGCGGTGTTTCTGCAATAATATGATTTTCCGGAAAATCCGGAAGTTTCTGAAACTTTGCTGACGGCAGAACTCTGACCCATAAACGCTCCTGATAATTCTGTATCTGCATGAGTTCCGGAATGGATTTGCTCCCCAGCGTACTGAGGATGATTTTCTGATTCTGATTCAGAATGTGGATTAATTCCGTCATAGTGTGTACAGTTTCGCCATAGATTTCAGATTTCTGACGTATCAGCCTGATATATCGGATTCCGGATTTTTCGCAGGCAGAACGAATATTTTTCGTAGCTTCTACAGCGTATGGATGCGTTGCATCTATTATTAAATCATATTGTTGACTGCATAATAACTGATAAATCTGTTCTGCATTTAATTCTCCTGTCAGAATTCTGAGATTATCAGAAAGCAGAGACTCCCCGTAAGAGGTCGTTACCGATACCGTAACAGAAATTTGATGTTCTGCACAGAAAACGGCGAGTTCCCTGCCTTCCGTTGTTCCGCCGAAAATCAGAATTTCAGACATTTCTGTAACCTCTCGGCGTGACCATTCTGCCGTTGATGCTTCTGGTTTCGGAATTGCCGATAAATACAGTCGTGAACATATCAACAGGCGTGTTCCGGAGTTCGGCAAGTGACAGAATTCTGGTGCTTTCTTCTTTTCTGCCGATATTCCGTGCAATTCCGCAGACAGTTTCGGGCGATTTGGATTCCAGCAGAATATCACAGGCTTTTTGCAGATAATCCGGTCGGTTTCTGGATGACGGATTATACAGGACAATCACAAAATCGGCTTCGGCGGCAGATTTCAGACGTTTCCGGATTTTTTCGGCAGGGGTGAGCAAATCAGACAGACTGATGACAGCAAAATCATGTGTCAGCGGTGCGCCAAGCAAAGCTCCTCCGCTTATAGCGGCAGTCACGCCGGAGATGATTTCTATTTCCACATCGGGATAATTTTCGGATAATTCCAGTGCCAGACCGGCCATGCCGTAGATTTCCGCATCACCGCTGCATATCAAAGAGACGTTCTGAGTCTGTGCTTCATTCAGAGCCAGACAAACCCGTTCTTTTTCCTGTCTCATGCCAGTGGAGGCATATTCTTTTTCCGGAAACCAGTTTTTCAGAATCTGCACATAAACGGAATAACCGATAATCAGGTCACTGTTCCGGATAGCTGTTTCGGCTTCCAGCGTCATGCCCTGACGGCTTCCCGAACCGAATCCGACAACATAAAGTTTCATGATAATTTCCTCCTTTTATGAAAATCCAGCATGACCGGACATTCTGCCAGAGCTACAGTCACACCATTTTCGGCATATTTTTTGAGAATCAGATTTCCCTGACTGTGAATAACGGCACTCCGTTCGCAGATATTATCAGTTCCGGTGATGTGCTTTACAAAATCCGATGCTGTGAATTCGCCTTCCGCAGATGCAAGGATTTCCGCAGAATAGGTAAAAAACGGCAGATTTCTGTTTTGACAGAATTCCAGCAGACCAGATTCTTCTTTTTTTAAATCAATACTGGAAACAGCACAGATGCGATTTTCCGGAATCTGCACAGAATCCAGAGCTTTTCTGACAGTTTCAGAAATCTGTCCGGCGGATGTTCCTTTTTTACATCCGATGCCGAGTACAAGATTTCTGGGTATCAGCAGGAGTGTTACCGGAAAAGGCTTTCGTTCCGGATTCGCTGTGATGCAGATACCTGTCCGGCAGTTCTGATTTTCGATAAGAATTTCAGGCTTATTCTGATAAGCATAATCGCTGTAGAATCCGATTTTTTCGCCTATCAGCACGGCGGAGGCGATTTCTTTCGCGGCAGATAAATCCGTAATGATTAAATCATTGGCAGATGCAAAACTATCCGGAGAAAATTTTTTTCCGGTGTCGGTTGCCGTTGTGATGACCGGAACGGCATGAAGTTTTTCAGCGATGATTTCCGTTAAGGCATTCGCACCGCCGAGATGTCCCGATAACAGAGAAATGACAAATTTTCCGTTATCGTCTAGAACCAGAACAGCTGGGTCAGATGCTTTTGACTGAATGTGCGACGCAATACTTCTGACGGCGATTCCGCAGGCACACAGAAAGATTAACGTATCAAATTTCGGAAACAGAATTTCTGTCTGCTGTGCGATATTCTGAAATGATACTGCTGTTTCGTCCGTATGCCGATAAAAGCAGAATCGCTGAATTTCATGTTCCGCAAGCTGGTTTGCGATTCTTTGAGATAAAATCCTGCCTTGTTCGGTTACTGACAGCAGAGCGATTTTCATTCTTTGACTGCCTTCCGGAATTCGGTTTCAAAATGCGAATCATATAATTTCGAGAGTGCATAGTTATCACCGAGAAAATCTCCGACAGTAATCAGGGCTGTTTTTGTGATATGATTTTTATCAGCAGTTTCGGCGAGTTCGGCAACGGTACAGCGACAGATTTTTTCATCTTTCCAGCTTGCTTTATAAACGATAGCCGCCGGAGTATCGGGAGAATAGCCGCCCTGAATCAGCTGTTCGGATAGCTCTTTCAGCATTCCGGTGCTGAGGAAAATCACCATTGTAGCATGATGCGCGGCCAGAGAAATGATGCTTTCGCGCTCCGGAACGGGTGTTCGTCCCGCCATCCGTGTGAGGATGACAGTCTGTGAAACATCCGGAAGGGTATATTCTGCTTTCAGAGCCGCCGCCGCTCCGCAGAAAGAGCTGACCCCAGCGCATATATCATAATCGATATGCAAAGCGTTCAGTGCATCCATCTGTTCGCGGATTGCACCGTAAACGGACGGGTCACCCGTATGCAGACGAACGGTAATTTTCTTCTGTTGTTCGGCTTTCTGCATGACAGAAATCACTTCTTCGAGTGTCATATATGCGCTGT
>JAFUWP010000287.1 GCA_017483405.1 Oscillospiraceae bacterium
GTCTCAGACAGAAGACGGCTATGTAAAAGACTTAAGATTCAATTTAGAAAACGCAAATGGTCAGGAACGCCTGTTAGACTGGGCGGAGAATGGCGAAATAGATTCTTAAAAAAACTTCCCCTTCCGGATTTCCGGAAGGGATTTTATGATTCTATTATACAGAAAAACAGTATTTCCGGAGCAGTCTGGAAATACTGTTTTATTAATATAATAAGTATGGAATCAGTATTCAATACCGGCACGGGCGGAGATGCCATTCTGATAGGGATGTTTGACAGCTTTGATTTCGCTGACATAATCAGCGAGTTCAATAAACTGAGGTTGAGGGTCACGGCCGGTAAGAACGAGTTCTGTTTTGTCATGGATGCCGAACACCAGACGGGCGGCAAGTTCGCGGTCGAACAGATTACAATTATAAGCGGCAAAGAACTCATCCAGTATGAGCATATCCGTTTTGCCCTGATAGACATTTCCCATTGCTTCGGAGAGCATCTGATTATGCCGTTCGGTAAGACGGGCTTTTGTTTCGTCATCCATCTGGAATGTGAAGCCGTAGTCCTTATCGCATCGCAGAACGGTAATTTCGGGAATTTTTTTGAGAATTTCGAGTTCAGAAGTGGGTGCGCCTTTCAGGAACTGTACGAAATGCACCTTCATGCCGTTTCCGGCGGCGCGGACGGCGAGTCCGAGGGCGGCAGTGGTTTTACCTTTTCCGTCACCGCAGTAGATTTGAAGCATAAAATTTCCTCCTTTTCAGATTTAGTTTTCACTTATTATCATTTATTCCGCAGAATTTTCTTTTTTATAAGTCAGGAGCAGACCGATAGTCAGCATCACCGACCCTGCTCCGATGGCGGCACTTGTGCCGACAATATTCCAGAAACGTCTTTTTCGGAGTTTTTCGGAAAGGCTGGTATATAATCTTTTTTCCGTTTCGGAGATTTCCTCATCCGGCAGAATGGAGAATACGGGTTTGCTTTTCTGTTTCCGGATGCTGGCATACTGATGGTAATAATTCCGGCAGTTGCGGCATCCGCCCAGATGCTGATGTACGGCCTTATGGGTTTCCGGACTGAGTAAGTTTTCATAATAGAGTTCTGCAATATCTGTCACTACTTTACAGTTCATGCTCATTTTTAATCGCCTCCGTCATCATTTTTTTGGCACGATAATAGATTACTCTGGCAGAATTTTCGCTGATATGCAGAGCGTCCCCGATTTGCGCATAGCTCATATCCGCATACACGCGGAGAATTGTCACATCCTGATATTTTTTCGGAAGTGACAGCAAAGCTTTTTTGGCGGCTTCCAGAAGAAACTGACGTTCGATGGTATCTTCCAGATGTTCGGTTGTTTCATGGGCATAATATTCCATGAGCGTTTCCGCGCTGATACTTTCCAGATGGTGTTTATTTTTCCGCAGATAGCGATAATATGTATGCTTGGCGATGGATGCCAGCCATGTGAACACATCGCTGTCTCCGCGAAACCGATAAAAGGAAACAAAAGCCTGATAGAATGTTTCCTGTGTCAGTTCCTCGGTCAAATCCCGATTTTCTGTCAGCTTATAAAGAAACGCATAAATGCGGGGGAAATAATCTTTATATAAAATTTCAAATTCGTGTTTCATAACAGGAAACACCTCAGCTTTCTATAAAAGTTAGTGACGCAGGGGGCGAAAATATTACAGGATTCTGCAAAAATTTTTCCGTCATAATCAACAAAAAAGCGGGCATAAATTTGGTAATTATTTTTGTAACAAAATCCCGTACAGATGTTACTAATTATTAAAAGCGTTTGCTTAATACACGTGATTTTTAGGAGGCATAAAATTATTATGAGTTTTCGTATTATAGGTACAGGAATGCATGTGCCGTCAAAAGTAGTCACGAATGATGATTTGGCACAGATTGTGGATACCAATGACGAATGGATTTCCAAAAGAGTCGGCGTAAAGGAACGTCGTTTCTCCGAAGATGAATTTGCATCGGAAATGGGACTGAAAGCCGCACAGAATGCGCTGGAAAATGCCGGCGTAAAAGCAGAGGAAATTGATGCTATCTTTGCGGCAACTGTCAGCGGAGAAACATCTTCTCCGTCCATGGCATGTATGATTCAGAACGGTTTAGGCGTTTCCTGCATGGCGATGGATGTCAGTGCGGCATGTTCTGCATTTTTGTTTCTGCTGGAAACCGCGGCGGCATTTTTCGCACTGCATAAAGAATACAATAAGATTCTGGTAGTCGGCACGGAGCGCATGAGCGGGATTCTGGATTTTGCTGACAGAAGTACCTGTGTTATCTTCGGTGACGGTGCAGGTGCGGCCGTACTGGAACGCGGCGAAAACTATCTGGATTCTGTCATCACCGTCAAGGGTGGAGATACAGTTATCAAGATTCCGCACGGAAACGGCAATTCGCCTTATTTCAAGAGAGAACAGGATTCTCCCTATATTCACATGCAGGGACAGGAGACATTCAAATATGCCGTTACTGCGATTTCTCAGGATGTCAGCACACTGCTGGAACGCAATCATCTGACATTTGATGACATCGCGTGGATTGTGCCGCATCAGGCAAACAAGAGAATCATCGACTTTGCGGCTAAGAGACTGGGCATTTCTCAGGATAAATTCTTCTGCAATATCGAAAAATACGGCAACACTTCCAGCGCATCCGTCCCGATTGCTCTGGATGAACTCGCAAAAAGCGGTAATCTGAAACGCGGAGATAAAATCATTCTCTGTGCATTCGGCGGCGGCTTATCGAACGCGGCCTGCCTGATTGAATGGTGATTTCCGGAAAACATCCGGTTCACATATATATTTATAATTCTATTATATCATAAAAAGGAGAAAATTACAATGGTACAGGAAAAAATTATCGAACTGCTCGCAGAAGCTACAGACACAGATGCTGCTGAAATCACAGCAGATACTGCTTTCGCAGATTTGGGCATCGACTCCCTCGACCTCACCGAAATGGCTATGCAGCTGGAAGAAGAATTCGATGTGGAAATCGAAATGAAGCCCGAAATCAATACTGTCGGCAAACTGACAGAAGTTGTAGAAGCTCTCAGAGGTTAATCACGATGATGCAGTCTCCGCTTTGTGAACTGCTTGGCATTTCCTATCCCGTCTTTCAAGGCGGTATGGCATGGATTGCGGACGGCAAGCTTGCCGCCGCAGTCTCCAACGCCGGCGGACTGGGAATTATTTCGGCGATGAATGCCAATGCCGAGTATGTCAGAGAACAGATTCAGCTTGCAAAAAGCCTGACAGATAAGCCTTTTGGCGTAAATATCATGCTGATGAGCCCTTTCGCAGATGAATGTGCTCAGGTTTGCGTGGAAGAAAAGCCGGCTGTCATCACAACAGGCGCAGGCAATGCAAGTAAATATATCCCTATATGGAAAGAAGCCGGAATCAGAGTCATCCCCGTGATTGCCTCTGTTACGATGGCGAAGCAGGCTGAAAAAGCCGGTGCGGATGCCGTCATTGCAGAAGGTCAGGAATCGGGCGGACATATCGGCGAACTGACCACGATGACACTTGTGCCGCAGGTGGTGGATGCTGTCAATATTCCGGTGCTTGCCGCAGGCGGTATCGGTGATGGCAGAGGTATTGCGGCCGCGCTGATGCTTGGTGCTGTCGGCGTTCAGATGGGTACAAGATTTTTAGTCGCAAAAGAATGCGGCGTACATCAGAATTATAAAGAGATGATTCTGAAAGCAAAAGATATTTCCACGCAGGTCACCGGCAGAAGATTCGGCGGCAATACCTGCCGCGGCATCAAGAACAATTTCACCAGAAATTTTGTCAAGATGGAATTTGCCCCCGAAGCTACGCAGGAAAGCGTTGCTGACCTCGGTGCAGGTTCACTCCGGAAAGCCGCTGTCGAAGGCGA
>JAFUWP010000288.1 GCA_017483405.1 Oscillospiraceae bacterium
ATGGGTCTGGAACGTCTTCTTCTGGTGCTGAAAAGTCAGGGAATTTCCCTTTCAGAGGAAAAGTCCTGTGATGTCTATTTCGTCCCAATGGGCGAAGCGGCTGAACACAAAGCAATGCAGTTAACCGCACAGCTCCGCAAGGATGGCATCTCGGCACAGTCTGATGTGATGGGCAGAAGTCTCCGCGCTCAGATGAAATATGCTGATAAAATTCATGCTCGCTTTACTGTCGTTATCGGCGATAACGAACTCGAACAGGGCGAAGCTGTTCTCAAAAATATGAAATCCGGCGAAAAAATCTCAATCAAATTAGATGATACATTCGCCGAAGCCTTTTCCGGCATTGAAATCGCTGACAGATTAGTCGGCGAAATCGCGTGATTGCGTTCGGTCAGCAGGATTCCGGACAAGGGCCATTTCTGATTTCTCTGTCTGAAGAATATGACAATGACTTGAAAATTGTCGTTTCACTGTCCTGTACCGGCGAAATTGGCGAAAATGCTGATGATATGGGAATTCCGGCACTCGGAGACATCCTCCGGAAAAGCTGTCCCATCTATCCGGATGAAAATCAGACTTATGAAATCTTATTCGAGCAGTATATTCTGTATCAGACAAGAAATGAATCCTATACTTCATGGGATGATTACGAAATCCGGAAGGGGACTTATTTCATAATATTTGAAAAATCCCGTCTTCTGGATGCATTGCCTGTCCTGACAGACTGTCAGATTTTATCAGACGGAACATATTACCCCGAAAAATGGAAACATTACGGCATTTACTGTCAGAATCATATTATTGATGTGATTTCCTGCTTTCCGCCGGAAATCAGAAAATTAAAAATAAATAATGAGGAGTAGTTTTACTATGGCTGAATCTATGGGAAATCTGCGCCGTACTCACGGCTGCGGAGAAGTCACAGAACCCGATATGCATGTCGTTGTCGGCGGTTTTGTGCAGTATATCAGAAATAAAAATAAAGTTATCTTCATCGTTCTGCGCGACAGAAGCGGCGAAGTCCAGCTCGTCTTCAATGACGAAACTGACCGCGATATTTTTGAGAAAGCCGCATCCTGCAAGAATGAATATGTTCTTCTTGTCAAGGGCGTTTCCGTCACCCGTCAGGACATCAATCCCGATATGAAAACCGGCAACATCGAAATCATTGCCGAGGAAATCCGCATTCTCGCAAAGGCTGAACCCGTTCCCTTTGTGATTATGGATGATACCAACGCCGGAGAAGAACAGCGTCTGAAATACCGCTATCTCGATTTGAGAAGACCTTCTCTCCAGAAAAATCTTATCATGCGCCATAAAATCGCAAAATGCGCCCGTGAATATTTCTATGCCAATGATTTCATCGAAATCGAAACCCCGATGATGATGAAATCCACTCCCGAAGGCGCAAGAGATTATCTGATTCCTTCCAGAGTGCATCAGGGGGAATTCTATGCCCTTCCGCAGTCTCCGCAGATTTACAAGCAGTTACTCATGGTTGCCGGCATGGAAAGATATATTCAGATTGCAAGATGTTTCCGTGATGAAGACCTCCGTGCTGACCGTCAGCCGGAATTTACACAAATCGACCTCGAAATGTCTTTCATGGATGTGGAAGATATTCTGAAACTGACCGAAGGTTTTGTTCAGAAGTTAATCAAAGATGTACTCGGTCAGGATGTTACCCTGCCTCTGCCGAGATTGTCTTATGCAGATGCGATGAACCGTTACGGTTCTGATAAGCCGGATACCCGTTTCGGCATGGAATTGCAGGATATTTCCGAATTAGTGAAAGATTCCGATTTCGGTGTATTTTCCGGCGCAGTTCAGAACGGCGGAAGTGTCCGCTGTATCGTAGCGAAAAATTCTGCAAAAATCCTCTCCAGAAAAGAAATCGACAAACTGACAGAATTCGTTAAAGGCATCGGCGCAAAAGGCCTTGCCTTCATCCGCTGGGCGGACGAAAAGCCGACCTGTGCATTCTCGAAGTTCTTCTCCGAAGAACAGATGCAGAATATCCTGAATACTATCGGATGCGAACAGGGTGATGTTGCCTTATTTGTTGCCGATAAGAATCGAATCGTTCTGCCGACACTCGGCGCACTCCGTCTGGAAGTGGCTAAGAAACTCGGCATCATTCCGGAAGATAAGCTGAATTTCCTCTGGATTACACAGTTCCCGTTCTTCGAGTGGGATGAGGATTCTCAGACATGGCTTGCAATGCATCATCCGTTCACAATGCCGGAAGAATCCTGTATGCAGTATCTGGAATCCGACCCTGCAAAAGTGACTGCTAAGGCTTATGACTTAGTTCTGAACGGTATCGAACTGAGTTCCGGTTCTATGAGAATCACGGACTACGAATTGCAGGAAAAAATGTTCCGTGCGCTCGGCCTGACAGATGAAGAAATCGAAGCAAAATTCGGATTCTTGGTAGAAGCGTATCATTATGGCGCACCGCCTCACGGAGGACTCGGCATCGGTCTCGACAGACTCGCAATGCTCCTCTGCAAGGCTGAAAGCCTGCGTGATGTCGTTGCCTTCCCGAAGGTGAAAGACGCATCCGAACTGATGAGTCAGTGCCCGTCTCCGATTGAGAAGGAAAATCTTGATGTGCTGGGCATTATGGTCAAGCCGAAAGAGCAATAAATTAAAATTTATCATAAAATAGCACCGCCGTCCGGCGCGAACCGGACGGCGGTTTCTGTTTTTAGCTGAAATAAATTTTTATTTTTTCTTGACAAAATCTGACGGATATTGTATAATAAAAATACAAGGGCAAGCCAGAACGGTAGGCGGTTAATCAACAGCTCCCGAAAGGGGGCGATGTACATGTCGTGGAATGATTTCTTTCAGTTTATCATTGCAGTCTGCAATATTGTGATTGCATATAAAGCACTTAACAGCGACAAGAACAACAAACGCAAATAGCCGCCCTGCTTTTCCCCAGTAGGCGGCTATTTTTAGTATCTGACAGGGAGCGACCGTTTTACCATGGTTTGCTCTTGCTTTTATTATAGCATATTTTTTCAGAACTGTCAAGTGAGAAATCAGATATTTTTCAATTACAGGCATCGCCGTCCGGCGCGAACCGGACGGCGATGCTTTATTGCTTTCATTTGAGGGTGATGTTAATCGTCAATGCTGATATATTTCTTTTCCGGAACGGAAGGTTCTTTCTTCGGAATGTCGAGTTTCAGAACGCCGTCTGTGAATTTCGCCTTGATGTCAGCCTCAGTGACATCTCTGCCGACATAGAAACTTCTGCTGTAACTGCCGGAAAAGCGTTCACGGCGGATATATTTGCCGTTTTCGTCCTGCTGGTCGTTATTGGTTTCAGTCGTGGCACTGATGGTCAGATAGCCATCATTGATTTCGGCCTTGACATTTTCCTTCTTGACACCTGGGAGGTCAACAGCGAGTTCATAACCGGTATCTGTTTCTTTCACATCGGTTTTCATGACCTGAACGGGCGGATGAGGAGGCATTCTGTGCGGTCTGCCGAACTGTCTGTCGAATGAATCGTTAAAGAAATCATCAAACGCATCAAAATTATTTCTTCCAAATACTTCAGGGAACAACATAAGTCAAAACTCCTTTCGGTGATTAAAAAATATTTTTTGTGAACATCGGGATTTGGTATCCTTGAGGGGATGAACCTCTTTCTGAATCGTATCTTTTTCTGTACCCCTCTCTGGTACGTTTCCCTTGTTCTGATTATATTATACAACAAAAAATTAGCACTGTCAATAGTGGAGTGCTAATTTTCATCTGGTTTTCATAATTTTTCACACGGATTTCATAATTTTCCTGATTTTTTCATAATTCAAGAAAAAACAGCATAAAACAGATAAATTTTACTGTGGAAATTTGTGGATTTCAGATACAGTCTGTGAAATCTGATGCATAGAATAACAGCAGGAACTATCTGAAAGGAGAAGACTTCATGCTGAAAGAATATGCACTGAATCTCGGAAAAGAACTCGATTATGCCCGTAAATGAGCGATGTCGAGAAATCCGGCATACTATAATTTTGATGCCATCGGCGGAGACTGTACGAATTTTGTTTCTCAGTGCCTTTATGCAGGCGGTGCGGTGATGAACTGGACAAAAGATACAGGCTGGTATTATGATACACTGCATAATCGGGCGGCGGCATGGACGAGTGTGCATTATTTTTATCAGTTTGCGGTGAATAATCAGGAAACCGGATTTTTCGGCAGGGAAGTGCCGGTGCAGGAAGTCCGTGCAGGAGATGTGATTCAGCTCGGAACGGGATATTTTCA
>JAFUWP010000289.1 GCA_017483405.1 Oscillospiraceae bacterium
CGGACGCGTTTTTTTTTGGAAATTTTGAAAAAACCTCTTGACAAGCCGGAAGATTTATGCTATAATACATAACGAAAACAAAGCAGATGCCTGCCTGTCAGTATCTCACCGTTTGACTCTTTGATGCCGAAACGGTCAACACGTCTGAAAAATTCCTGAACCTGTCAGGCGTTTTTCTGTGCTGAGTGCTGATTTCCGGAAATCTGTACTCATTTTTTGTTTTAAAAAGAATTTTTTATGCTTGGGGGTGCTTTACTATAAGCAGCAAGGAAAACAAGGACATGCAGATTAATGAAATGATTCGGGATAAAGAAATTCTCGTCATTGATGCAGACGGAAAGAAACTCGGCGTGATGTCTGCCCGTGAAGCGCAGATGCTCGCCTACGAGAAAGATTTGGATTTGGTCAAAATCGCTCCGCAGGCAAAACCGCCTGTCTGCCGTATTCTTGATTATGGCAAGTTCTGCTTTGAACAGCAGAAACGGGAGAAAGAAGCCAATAAGAATCAGACAGTTATGGCTATCAAAGAAATCAGAATGTTTTCTACTATCGATACCAATGACTTCAATACCAAAGTCGATCAGGCAATCAAATTCCTGAAAGGCGGCGACAAACTGAAAGTTTCTGTCCGTTTCCGCAAGCGTGCCATTGCTCATCCGCAGTTCGGCGAAGAACTGCTCGAACGCTTCAAACAAGCCTGCGATGAATACGGCATTGTAGAAAAACCTGCCAAAGCCGAAGGCCGCAGCATTGTAATGTTCATCTCCCCGAAAGCATCCAAGTAAGAAGGAGGAAAACCCATCATGGCAAAGAAAGTAAAAGTAAAAACTCATTCCGGCGCAAAAAAGCGTTTCAAACTCACCGGAACAGGCAAGCTGAAATATCAGCACACCAATAAGCGCCACAGACTGACCCAGAAGGATACCACGCGTAAGAGACTCGCCCGTAATGCCGGCGTTGCCGATGCATCCAATGCACCGACACTCAAGAAGCTCGTTCCTTATCTGTAATTTTTTATTTTATTCAGAAATACAGACTAACTCAAAAAATATTGGAGGTACAGAATTATGGCACGTATTAAAGGTGCGTTATCTACTCGCAAAAGAAGAAACAAGACTCTGAAGCTTGCAAAAGGCTACTTCGGCGCAAAGAGCAAGCATTTCAAGATGGCAAAACAGGCCGTAATGAAATCCGGTCAGTATGCTTATATCGGCAGAAAGCAGAAGAAAAGAAACTTCCGTCAGCTCTGGATTACCAGAATTTCCGCAGCTGCCAAGATTAACGGCATGAATTATTCTACATTCATGAACGGCTGCAAGAAAGCCGGTATCACACTCAACAGAAAAATGCTCTCTGAAATTGCTATTCATGATGCTGAGGGCTTCGCAGCAATCGCCGCTCAGGCTAAGGCTGCTCTTTGATGAGGCACTGAACCATCAGAACACGCTCTTGACATAAAAAGAGCGTGTTTTGTTATATTGCCGGATTCCGGCAGAAAGTGAAGAAAGAATGCAGAAAGTAACTGAAATTACCTCACGGGAAAATCCGGCCGTCAGGCATTACATCCGCCTGCGGGACAAGAAAAAAACAAGATATGAAGAAAATCTGTTCGTTGCAGAAGGGCTGAGAATCGTGACAGATGCCTTGCAGTATCCCTGTCTGGTACAGCAGATTTTTCTGACGGAATCCGCATGGGAAAAATATGCCGAGGACATACAGAACGCCATGCAGGAAACCGGCCGCTGTTTCCGGATTCTGGATGCTGTCGGAAAAGTCATGACAGATACCGAACATACACAGGGCGTGTTCGCCGTCTGCCGGATGCCCGAACAGAAATGGCAAATCGACAGCCGGAAAAAATATCTTGTATTATATCAGCTCCAAGACCCCGGAAATATGGGAATGATTCTGAGAACAGGCGATGCGCTCGGTGTAGACGGCATCCTTCTGGCGCAGTGCTGTGATTTGTACAGTCCGAAAGTCATCCGCGCGACAATGGGTTCGGTATTCCGCGTACCCGTTCGGGAACTGCCGGATGCACCGGAACTGTTTCAGCTTCTGGAGACAAATCAGATTCAGTCCTATGCTTCCGTACCCTCGGCGAAGGCTGTTCCGCTGACCGCGTGTCCGCTCACCGGAGGCTGTGCCGTCTGGATTGGCAACGAGGGAAACGGCCTTCCGGAATCCGTGATTCAGAATTGTCATGATAACCTCACCATTCCCATGAAAGGCGGCGCGGAATCCCTCAATGCCGCGATGGCCGCCGGCATCCTTATGTGGGAAATGATGAAATCTCAATAACAGGTGATTTGCAATGCAGGAAGATATGCTCGCTTACTGGATTTGGATAATCATGGTGATGGGCTTTGCCCATAAAGATACCGTTTCGCTGATTCAGAAATATCCCGATGTACAGGATTTATATTCGCAGATGTCCCGTCCGGACTGCCGGTTTCTTTCCGACCGTCAGAAAAAACGCGCCGTGCAGAATCCGCTCGAAAAAGCACAGGCGATTCTGGAAACATGCCGGAAGAAAGAAATTCAGATTCTCACCTGTCAGGATGAGAATTATCCCTACCGCCTGCGTCATATCTACAGTCCGCCGGCGGTGCTGTTCTATAGGGGAAATCCTGCATGTCTGAAAAATAACAATCTGCTGACCGTTGTCGGCACAAGGCATCCGTCAGAATACAGTATCCGGACGGCGAAACGGCTCTGTCATGAGCTTGTCTGTTCACATTTCACGCTTGTCCGCGGCGGCGCGCTCGGACTGGATTCGATTGCACATCAATGTGCTGTCGAAGAACATCGGCCGACCATCAGCGTTTTAGGATGCGGCATC
>JAFUWP010000290.1 GCA_017483405.1 Oscillospiraceae bacterium
GAAATATAATCTGATTTTCATCGCCGCGGCTCTGCTTCTTTTCACCGGATGCCAGTCATCTTCCGATTCTGTCAGTCAGGAATCTCCCGACTCGAAATCAGAAGAAACCATCGCCGGAACAACAGCTGTCACCTCCGAAATCTCCTATCCGCTGACACTTCGGGCAGGCTATTCCACCGCCCCCGATGACCCCAGAGGCATCGCCCTCGAAGCCTTTCAGAAAACTGTCGAACAGCAGACTGACGGAAATATCCTCATCGAACTGCATCCCTCCGGCGAACTCGGCAGTGATTCCGAACTGCTTGAAGAAATGCTTACCGGCAATGTCGACATGACTGTCTCCAGCGCAGGAAATTATGCACTCTATGCTACCAGAATCGGGATTTCTGCTCTGCCGTTCCTGTTTGAAGATTTTGAATCTGCATGGGAATTCATCGACAGCCCTCTTATGCAGGAACTCAGCACCGACCTCGAAAGCTATAACATGCATGTCCTTACGTATTTCGATAATGGTTTCCGATGCGTTACCACTTCCGAAAAAGTAGGCCCTGTCAACAGCGTGGAGGATATGAAAGGCCTGAACATCCGCACTCCGGAAAATCAAATCGTGATGGAAACCATGTCCGCACTCTCTGCCAATCCGAAAAGCTATCCGTTCGCCGAACTTAAACAGGCCCTCGCAGACGGTACGTTCGATGCACAGGAAAATCCCATTCCGGTCATCTATAACAACAAGCTCTATGAAGTGCAGAAATATCTTTCTGTTACCAATCACAGCTACGATGCGATGCCATTAACCATCCGGCAGGATATATGGGAAACGCTTTCCCCCGAATATCAGGAAATTATCTCCGCCGCCGCGAAGGATGCCGGCGCACAGAACCGCGCGCTCGTCAAACAGCAGACCGCCGATTTCGTTAAGAAACTCGAAGATGCCGGTATGGAAATCGTCTATCCCGATTTGAAACCCTTTCAGGATGCCACTTCCGGCGTGAAAGAAATGTTCTCTGCTATCTACGGACAAGACCTGCTCGATTATCTCGAAAATAATATCAAATAATCTGATACAAAAAAATCCGTTCCGATATTCCGGAACGGATTTTGAATCTTTCTTCGATAAGAATAAAAAACTTATCTCTTGGAGAACTGCGGTACACGGCGGGCAGCCTTGAGACCGTATTTCTTTCTTTCCTTCATTCTGGGGTCACGGGTCAGGAAACCTGCGCTCTTGAGTGCCGGACGAAGGTCAGCATCGTACTGGAGCAGGGCACGGGAAATGCCATGACGGATTGCACCGGCCTGACCGGTTACGCCGCCGCCTGCTACTGTGCAGATAACATCAAACTTTTCGAGTGTATCTGTCAGATTCAGAGGCTGACGAACGATTAATTTCAGTGTTTCCAGACCAAAATAATCATCAATTGTTCTGCCGTTGATTGTGATATTGCCATTGCCAGGAACTAATCTTACTCTGGAAACGGAATGCTTTCTTCTGCCTGTACCATAGTGGTATGCAACTTTCGGTTCGTACATTTATGTTTGCCTCCTTTGATTAAAATTCGTAAACTTCGGGCTTCTGAGCAGCATGTTTATGTTCTGCACCCTTTACGGTACGCAGACGCTTGAGCTGATTTGCACCCTGTGTATTGTGGGGCAGCATACCTGTAACAGCGATTGTCATAGCTCTTTCAGGATTTTCTGCCATTAACTTCTTATAAGAGATTTCCTTGATACCGCCAATCCAGCCGGTGTGCCAGTAAAACTTCTTCTGTTCGAGCTTTTTACCAGTCAGGATAGCTTTTTCGCAGTTGATGATGATAACATGGTCGCCGCAGTCAGCATGGGGTGCAAAAGTGGGCTTGTGCTTGCCTCTGAGCAGGACAGCAGCCTGTGCAGCCACACGACCGAGGGGCTTATCTGTTGCATCTAAAATATACCATTTACGGCTGATTTCATTTGCCTTCGGCATTGTAGTAGACATGAAATTTTCCTCCATTTTATTTTAATTTTTTAAGAGAATCCATGCTTGCGGAACTTATCGGGCACGGGGATACCGGATAAAACAAGCATGAGCATTGACAGCCGGTTATTCTGCAATGCCATACAATTTATATTATAACTGCTTTTTCCGGACTTGTCAAGTATTTTTTTCAAATTTATACAAATTTTTTTGATTCGGGCAATTATGTCAGAAACACAATTTTTTATTCTCATAAAGCTATTATTTATTATAAATAAAAATAATATTAAATCAACAAAAAAATTTTTTTAAAAACACTTGACAAATCAAAAAAAATATGCTATTATATAAAAGATGGGTCGCCATCAATACCCCGTAAGGTCTGGGTGTGGCGCAGTTGGTAGCGCGCTACCTTGGGGTGGTAGAGGCCGTGGGTTCAAGTCCCGTCACTCAGACCATAAAAAATAAGAAAGCAAGCCGTTTGTTGTTTTAACAAGCGGCTTGCTTTCTACTATACGACACCTAGTGCGACACATGTACCAAAACAATCAATC
>JAFUWP010000291.1 GCA_017483405.1 Oscillospiraceae bacterium
GATAATAATAAAACGGGTGTGAAAATGGTTCTCTTTCTCATAAATCTACTCCTTATCTGTTTTTTGATTTCTCTGTTTAATTTCCTGCAACAGAGGCTGTATAAATATCTTCCAGCAGTTGCAGAGCACCTCTGTAGCCGATATAACTGCCGTTAATCACGACTTTTTCGGAAGAAGGTGCGGCAATTTCTATCAGAAGGGCATTCTTGCGTTTTGCGACATCGCCTTCCCATGTCGAGCCGAGAATCAGCGGAACACTCTGACCGAAATTGGCTGTATCGAGTGATTGTTCTACAAGATAGCCATCCTCCAGAAATTCGGGTTCGATGGAAACACCTTCGGAAATATTCCGGAACTGTTCGGAGATAGCTTCTCTGAACCGTGACGGCGGATTATCGGTAATAATCTGCTTGACCGGAACGAGTCCTATCTGGTCGGATAAGAACTTAGAATAGGCTAAATTGGTAGCACTATCGCCGACAACGGCAAAACGTGACGGCAGGCCGAACCAGTATTCCGAAAAGAAATCGGCAAATGAATCCAGAAAATAATAATATAAATCGGATTCTTCTTTGATGAATTTTTCTGATTTTTTAGGGTCAATACCAGCGAATTCGACAACCTGACGGATGAATGCTGTAGTTGCTTCTTCTCCGACCGGAATCACCGGAATGTGCAGATACGGCTGATTATATTTTTCCTGAAGATGTTCAGCAATACCGACACCAACCCACGGCGAAACCACAAGATTGAACTGTGCCTGCGAAATTTTCTTCCATTCCTTTGCGCCGCCGCTCTGAGGGCCGAACAGGACATTCACCTGAAAACCGCTTGCTTTCAGAATCCGGACGAGTTCCAGATAGTCACCGCGCCAGTTCGTATTGAAATAAGGAACTTCAAACCAGAGGTTGATTAAGCCTTTTTTCTTAGGGGTATCGGGCTGTGCGCCGACATACTGGTCAATGATGGCCTTGACCACGATTTCATGGCCGTTGAGGTTTGTGCCCTTGAAACCGCCTGTTTCGGCCGCAACAACCGGATAACCAGCCTCCTGATACTTACGGACAACTGAGCCGACATCATCGCCGACCAGTTCGCCGGAACATCCTGTCAGAACCACAAACAAATCACCGTTATACAGGGCGATGGTGGACTGAATCAGAGCATCGAGTTTCTTAGCACCGCCGAAGACAATATCATTTTCACCGACATTTGCGCTGGGAATGTTGCCGCCGCCAGCACCGGTTGAGCCTTGAAAGCCGTTCAAAAAGCTCAGATGGAAATACTGTTTATACATACATCCAGGGCCGCAGTTGGAAATCGGAACAGCTCCCTTGATAGCCGTTACGGAATACGCTCCGCCGACGGTGCATCCGAAATGCGGATGTGTGATTGCACTTAATTTTTTCTTTGCCATGATTATTTCCCCTTTCTTTTCTTGTTCAGATTGACGCGTTCGTTCAGAATTTCCGGCTGATGTGCCAGAAGAAACGGGTCTGTCTGCGCGCGCCACCAGTCATTATAGGGACTTCTTGCATGGCGTGAGAGTACCTGATTGAATTTTTTTCTGCTGAGGATGTCAAGAAGTGTTTCGCCTGTACGGATGATGCCGTCATAACCAACCGGATAATGTTCATCGCCCATTGCCAGAGACG
Organism: Oscillospiraceae bacterium; assembly: GCA_017483405.1. GTDB lineage: Bacteria > Bacillota > Clostridia > Oscillospirales > Ruminococcaceae > UBA3855. The sequence goes on from JAFUWP010000291.1 coordinate 1,656, forward strand.
GAATACCGAGTTTAGCGGCTTCCGGAGCGAGTCCCTGATGACGGATAATGACAAAATCCGTATGGACTCTCTTGAATAATGCATTCAGCTGATAAGGCTGAGTCTTGCTGACAGTATAATTCGGGATATTGCCGTAAGAATCGACCAGAGTCTTGAGGGTATTGGAATTTTCATGACCGCCGTCATAAACAGGGTCGTGATGGAATACAACAGAACCATCTACTTCGATTTCGAGTTCGCGCAGGACGGAAATCAGTCCGTGAGCATAAGCAGAACCGGTCATGACGAAACCTTTGACACCGCGGAGTTTTTCGCGGAGTTCCTGTAATTTCGGGGCGATGCGTTCATGTTCGCGCTGAATGTAGGCTTCTGTTTCTTCTTCCTTGCCGACAACTTTTCCGATGGCTCTGAGCCATGCATCCGTACCGGCGACACCGTAAGGCTGAGGCGCATCAATCTGCGGCACGCCGAAATGTTCTTCGAGCGCGGTTGCCATGTAAGAGCCGAGGGTATGGCAGAAAGTTGCTGTTGCGACAGCTTCACTGGCCTGAGCGAGTTCATCAAAACTTGCGGTATCAATCATGTAATTGACGCGCAGGCCGAGCGGTTTCAGGATTTCGGTAAAATAGTCTGTGCCCCATAATGCGACAATATTAATCAAATCAGGCTGTTTCTGAATATTTTCTCTCTTAACAACCTGACGGAGAACACCATGCTGTGCAATATCGAAACCGGTGCTCCAGTGTTTGGAGCGGAATCCCTCGCAGTGCAGGGGAATCACCGGAATCCCGACTTCAGGTTCTAATTCATCGCAGATACTGTCAATATCTTCGCCGATGATGGCAGTAGCACAAGCCATCGAGACAAAAATCGCCTTCGGATTGTGACGTTCCTTTACTTCGCGGATAGTCCGGCGGAGCTTGTCACTTGCGCCGAATACCATATCATTTTCGAGCAGATTGGTATTGTAGATTTGCAGGTTCTGCACGGGTTTATGTCTTCTTCTGAGGCCCTTCTTGAATGCAAGATTGAAATGTGCATTATCCGCAGAGCATCCGATAGGGGAGTGCTGAATCAGAATGCAGTCAGTGATATTGCCTGCCTGACATTCTACGATAGCATTTGCACACATTGTCTGCTGATTCATCGGGGAATTCAGTTCGCAGAGTTTGCAGGCTTTACTGCCGTTACCGCAGCAGCCGCCTTTTTTCTGGCTTCGCGATTCGTAGCCGGATTGTTCTATCAGTTCTTTGGCGCTGCCATCCCATGCGATAATTGTACCGAGACGCATTTCACGGTTTTCACATTCGGTCATATCCAGATTGATTGTTCTTTTGCCCATAAATCAATTCTGTCCTTTCTGATTTAAATTTCTACTAATCTGATATATTTAGTATGTTATCAGTATAGCATAGAATCCGTGATTTGTCCAATTCATCTTTTTGAGAATGCATTATCAGGTTTTATAATAACTGTAAGCTATTGCTAACTATAAAAATAAAAACTCTCCCTGCCGAGACAGGGAGAGTTTAACATTTCAGATAAAATTACAGACTTTCTTTCAGGATTTGCACGACTTCATCACGGGTAAGCGTTTTATAACCGCCGTTCAGGATGATTGTGCCGTCTGCGATGCCTTCAATCATATCGGGAGTTGCGCCGAGTTCTGAGATGTGCATGACAAGGCCGAGTTCCTGCATCCAGTTTTCGAGGGCTTTCAGACCTTCTTCAGCAATTTGTTCATCGGATTTATTTTTTCCGCAGACGTTCCAGACCTCTTTTGCGAACCGGACGAATTTTTTCAGTCCGTAAGGCATGATATGTCTGTAATATGGCAGGGAAACAGCCGCCAGTGTCATACCGTGAGTCGCATCGGTATACGCGCCGACAGACTGTCCGAGCATGTGAACCATCCAGTCAGTAGATTTTCCTCTGGAAACGAGGGTATTCAGTGCCCATGTAGCCGTCCACATGATGTTGGAGCGCGCTTCGTAATCCTGCGGATTTTCATTTGCAATCCGGCTTGCATGAATCAGGGAGCGCATGAGGCCTTCACTGATGTAGTCACTGGTGTTATCATCTTCGCCGGAAAAATACTGTTCACAGATATGATTCATAATATCATAGATGCCTGCGCACATCTGATATTTTGGCAGGGAAAGGGTATATTTTGGATTGAGCACCGAAAATTTCGGCATGACATCTTCGCCGAACACGTGGCCGATTTTGAGTTTGGCTTCGTGATTGGTGATAACTGCACCGCCATTCATTTCCGAGCCAGTTCCGGCCATTGTCAGGACGCATCCGACAGGAACAATCTGACATTCCGGTTCTTCAAAGCGGAGATAATATTTCTCCCACGGGTCATCTTCACAATGAACGGATACAGAAAGTGCTTTCGAGTAGTCACAGACAGAACCGCCTCCGACAGCAAGAATAAAATCGGCATTGTGTTCGCGGGCGATTTTGATGCCTTCGTAAAGCTTTTCGAGTGTAGGGTTCGGCATGACACCGGAAATTTCCGCGATATTTTTTCCGCAGTCATTCAGGATGGTGATGATTTCATTATAAAGGCCGTTTTTCTTGATAGAGCCTCCGCCATAGACGAGAAGGATATTTTTTCCGTAATGATTCAGCTCATTCCGGAGATATTGAAGTGAATCTTCACCGAAATAGAGCTTTGTGGGGTTGTGATAACTGAAATTTCCTAACATAAAAAATTACCTCCGTAAAAAGATTAGTATTATTATAACATATTTTTCAAGATTTGTAAAGAGTTTTTGTACTGATGGAGTAAAAAAATTACATTTGGAAGATGAATTAAA
>JAFUWP010000292.1 GCA_017483405.1 Oscillospiraceae bacterium
ATTGATTTTCTTATCAAAAGCTATCTCAAAACCGATACAGAAGGCCGCCTCCTGCTCGATTTGGCCTGCGGAAGCGGTTCACTCAGCGAAGAACTCGCAAAACTTAATTATGATGTCATCGGGGTGGATAACTCCCCTGCGATGCTCAATCAGGCTATGCTGAAAAAATTAAAAAGCAATCTGCCGATTCAGTATCTCTGTCAGGATATGAAAGAGCTTGATATGTTCGGAACAATTGATGTTACTGTTTGTATGCTCGACAGTCTGAATCATCTCAGGGATGCCGATGAAATTCAGCAGGTTATCAATAAAGTTTCGCTGTTCGCCCATCCAGGGGGATTATTCATCTTCGATATGAATACCCTCTACAAGCATCACGAAATCCTGAAAGATAAAATTTTCCTCTACGATACCGAACAGGTATTCTGTACATGGGAAAACCGTCTGCACGGCGATACGGTCAAAATGCAGCTGACTTTCTTCGCTCATGATGAGGAATCCGACAGCTATTACCGTTCGGATGAATTTATCACGGAAACCGCCTATCCGGTTGATTTGATAGAAGAAATCATCCAAAAAGCCGGTCTGGAGCTTCTCGCTGAATTCGATGCTGATAACAATCTCGATGCACCGGAACAGCTCTCGCCCGTTTCGGAAACTACCCAGAGGATTTTATTCGTCACGCAGAAGCCCCTGACATAAAAGGAGGAGTTTCATGAAATTCAAGAATATGACTGCAATTTTCTATGCATTTGCGGCGGCAGTCTTTTATGCACTGAATGCCCCTTGCTCGAAATTGCTTTTGGAGCACATTCCGCCCACATTTATGGCGGCATTCCTGTATCTAGGTGCAGGCTTTGGCGTAGGCATTCTGTACCTGTTCCATCATCAGAAAGAACCGCCGGAAGAAAAACTAACCCGTCCTGACCTGCCTTATACTATCGGAATGATTCTGCTGGATATTATCGCACCGATTCTGCTGATGATTGGTCTGCATACAGGCACATCTTCCAATGCTTCCCTTCTTGGAAATTTCGAGATTGCCGCCACAACATGCATTGCATGGATTCTGTTCAGAGAACATGTTTCAAAATATCTCTGGACGGCTGTCAGTCTGATTACCATTTCCAGCATGATACTGTCTTTTGAAGGCATCGGCAGTCTGAAATTTTCTGTAGGTTCTCTGTTTGTGCTGGGGGCGGCGGTCTGCTGGGGACTGGAAAACAACTGCACCAGAGCCATTTCCGAAAAAAGTGCCTATCAGATAGTTACTATCAAAGGCCTCTGCTCCGGAACAGGTTCTTTGATAACGGCACTGACTGCCGGTGAAACCTTTCCGGAAATCAGATATATTTTTCCGGCACTGATACTGGGGTTTGTGGCTTACGGACTGAGTATTTTCACTTATATCAAAGCGCAGAAAATACTTGGCGCAGCAAAAACAAGTGCTTATTATGCAGCTGCACCGTTTATAGGTGCGTTTCTGTCATTTTTCATTCTGCATGAAGCGTTATCTGCAAATTATCTGACCGCTCTGCTGGTGATGCTCGCCGGAACTGCCTTTGCTGTCTATGATACATTCCTGTGCCGTCACACGCATACTTTTATGCATACACATGACGGAAAAACCCATGTTCATACAATTGAACATACACATTTTGCAGGCAGAGAACATACACACAGTCTTACAGAACTTGAAAGATGGCATTTTCATGCTTAATTTATATACGAGGTGAATTTTTATTATGAGTATTATTA
>JAFUWP010000293.1 GCA_017483405.1 Oscillospiraceae bacterium
GAATATCAATATTTTCACTGCCGATGAAAGCAGTCATCGGACATTGCGCATCAATCCGTTTGAATTTCATGGAATTCATATCCGAGAGCATCTGGATAAGATTACGGAAGTAATATGCGCCTGCTGGCCGTTATACGGCCCTATGCCCTCGATGCCGAAACAGGCCTTTGAAGAAGCTTATATTAATCACGGCTGGGATTTGGAACATTCCGAACGGATTGTGAACCGCGGCAGTGTATTTCCGATATTCAAGGATTTGGAAACCGCGCTGGAACGCATTATTGATGATTCTCCCTATTCTAAGCAATCCAAAGGGGATTATAAGGGCGCATTATTGAACCGTGTTTCTTCGCTTTCCAACGGTTTTGCAGGACAGATTTTCGGACACAGTACCGGAATTTCAGAAAAAGTGCTTTTCAATCAGAATACGATTATTGATTTGAGCAGTATCGGCGCGAGCGAAACCAGAGGCCTGATTATGGGAATTCTGATTATCAAGCTCCGGAATTTCCGGAAATTTGTTTCTTCTGTTCCAAACAGTCCGCTTGTGCATGTTACCGTGCTGGAAGAAGCACATCATATTTTGAAACGCTGTTCTAAAGAGCAGACTGCCGATTCCGGAAACGTACAGGGTGCGGCAGTTGAGAATATATGTCAGTGCATCGCAGAAATGCGCAGTTCCGGCGAAGGCTTTATGATTATTGACCAGTCTCCGAGCGCAGTGGATGAGGCCGCAATTAAAAATACGGCAATCAAAATCGCGATGCGCCTTCCGGCTAAAGATGACTGCGAAGCTATCGGCACATCGCTCAGTCTGGAAGATAACCAGATTCGCGAACTGAGCCGGTTGCCTGTCGGTATGGCGGCAATCTATCATGTCGGCTGGTCGGATACCGTACTTGCTAAAATGGGAAATGTCTGGGATAACCGTTACAGAAAAACTGTCACAGAAGAACTCAATGCAGTATCTTATACCCGTCTGCAAGGCGTTCTGATTCAGCTGGTTTATAAAAATATTCTTCATAAATCTTCTGATGATATTATGTATGATGTGACGGAAACTGCAAAATTTCTATGTACTGCCAATCGCAAAGGCAGTAAGCCGACTTTGTCTCTGCCGGAAGAAAAAATTCAGGAATTACTGAACGATGTGCAGATTTTTATGAACGAAAACGGCACGTTCCTGAAAACCTGTACTCTGAGAGAAGCAATGCGCTGTTTCGGAGAATTTGCATTCCGGTTTCTGCGACTGGAAAGTGTGTTTCGTATCTGTCGCCTGACACGCGTCACCGGAAAAATGCTCCTCCCCAGTGATACACTCTCCGAAAAAGAAAAAATGACAATTCTGCAATGGGAAAAAGAACTTCGCGGCGCAGTTATGCGCTATTTAATCATGCCGGAAACATGTGAACCTTCCGGTGCTTACCGATGGCCGCAGAAAGCCAGTGATGCAGAATATTTCTGGCCGGTTTACGGAAAGATTTTTTCTTACTATGCCGAACGGCTCGAAACCCATCGGCTTTATGAATGCCGGTACAGTAACGCGGCAGATTTCCTTATCAGCAGAAAACATTTTGAGCCATATAACCCATCCAGAAAATGAGGTGAATCAGCATGATGCAAACAGAATTCGGCGAAATCGAATCGGAATATGACGAATCCGATGACAGAACCGAACAGGAACAGGATGACCATTTTGAGGATACCTATCAGCTCAAACCGAATGAGCATTATGAAGTGAATGGCTATTCTTATGATACAGACCGTTACGGAAGGATTAAAGAATGCAGTGGTTCGCTCCATCTCGGAACGGATAAGCGGCATCAGACCCATCAGGCAAAAGCCGGCGGCGAAGACAGGCGCGAAACCGATGAAGGCGGTCATCTGATTGCCTATCGCTTTGAAGGTTCGGGAAAAGTCGATAATATTGTCGCAATGGATGCGCATTTTAATAAAAGCGAATATAAACAGCTCGAAAATAAATGGAATGATGCACTAAAACCACCTCGCAGTGCATCCGTAGATGTTGACATCCGTTGCCGTTATCCTTCAGGCAGTCAGCGGCCAAGTGAATTTATTGTCCGGTATACCATCACGGAACAGGATGGCTCTGAAATCAATCAGGTGTGCCGTTTCAAGAATGAAGCAAAACAAGAATAAATCTTAGAAAAGGAGTTTAATTATGTCTGAAATCAGAGAAAATAAAGAACTGTTACAGAACAGCTTTCAGAAAATCGCTGACCTGCTTGTGCCCTGCCTTCCGGAAGACTGGCGGAGTCTGGTAATCGGCCATTTCTATACTTCGAGAAATCCGCTTTCCAATCAGGTGTTTTTCCTGAAAGCAGATGAGGATTATTTCGACCTCCTGAAATATGCATGGGATACCGAAAATACTGAACTGGAAGATGCAATCCTCGATGCAACAGATGTTCTGAATGAAATTCATGAACACTGCGCCGGACAGAAAGATGACTGGACGGAAATGACAATTGTCCTCATGTCGGACGGCCCTTTTCACTCCCATTTTGAATATGATGAAATTCCTGAATTTTCCGGTGATTTTCTTCTGGAATGGAAAAGCCGCTATCTGATGAATTAAGGGTGCAGAATGATGGGTTTGTTTGTTGAAACACTTTCCGACAGGCTGACCGCGGCAATCGAGGCGCATCAGAATAGTATCCAGTTTGATACTGCATCATTTGTCTCAATGGATGCTGTTTTTAAGTGCGCTCTGCGGAAAGACCCCCGTTTGCTGGCATATCTGGAATCTTATGAAGGAAATTATCTCACGCAGGGAATCAAGCGAAGTTATCAGATTACGATAAAATATTCCCCTGATGCGCCGTCTTCCATTTCGGATGTCATTCTTGACAGCGGAAGCTGGACACCTGCCGGACTCTACGGAAAAGCCGCGCCGTTCCCCGTCAGGATGGTGACAAAAAATCCCGACAGAATTGATAAATTATTAGAACAGGAAATGGACAGATTCATTGCCTCTTATGAGGGAATTCTCGGCTATCAGCTTTCCCGTACGGAATTCGGGAAAATTTCGGAATATTATTTTCTGAATGTGAATTATGATTATATACTGGATATTCCCCAGATAAGTGCTATGCGGACTTCTGCCGAAACGCAGGCGAGGACTATCTGGAAACATATTCTCGGAAATGCCGAAGTAGCACAGTTTGCCCTTCCGTTTCTGGCATTCAGCTATCTCACGCAGGAATGTGCCTACGACCAGAGGGCTTTTGATGAAGTAGCAGATAATCCCCGTCAGAAACCGACTGACCCTGTTCCGAGCCTTTCTTATGGCCCTCTGGTGCAGAAACGCGGTATCTGCGCCGGATTTGCATGGGCATTCAAAAGAATGATGGATGTCAAAGGAATTCCCTGCCGATGCGTAACCGGATACCTGAAAGAAGACAAATCTGTCGGACATATCTGGAATCTCGTACAGCTCAATGACGGCAGCTGGCAGCATGTGGATGCTACTACCGGAATTCATCTGGATGGTGTAGATGTTTCCTGTTTTATGATGACCGATAATCAGATGAAAGCCACTCACGAATGGGATGAAAAATTATATGACGTTCCCGCGCGCGGCATGAATGGTGCTTATGACCGAGTGGAAATGTATTTTTCCGCAAATGGTGCAAAATTCCTTTCCGATGGCGCGCAGAAAAAATATATGTTTCCGGATAATATCTATGAATAATCAATCAGCATAAGCTATATTTTTCAGAATACAGCTTATGCTGAATTTCTTCTTGACAGATGCAGAATTCTGATGTATAATAAAATTACAGAATCTGCATCGAAGAAAGGAAATCTCTATGCTCAGACAATATGATTTTACCATGAAAATTCCGGAAATTGAAAAAGTTTATTCTGAAATCGCCGTTAAAGTTCACGGTGCATTCATGTATCACATTCCCGAACAGGATGCCCGAAGACTTCATGAACAGAAATATCATCCGTTTTCGGTCTACTGCGTTCCGGCGGCAGAAAAAAATACCGTTCAGACAAGAGTTTCCTCTCTGCATGAAAGCTGTGATGTAGTTGTGAATACGGCCGCCGGATTAGATTCTCTTATCATCAAAGGCGCAGGAAAAGCGGAAATCATTCAGAAAGGTGAAATATTCAGTACATCTCTGGAAGAACTTCTTCCGCGGACATCCGGCAGAAAATATCGTCTTCTGTTCCTGACACCTTCGGCATTCAAGACGGCAGGGAAGGAAACAGGCTTTCCGGATGTGACAATGCATTTTATTTCCGTTATCCGGCGCATGAATGAATTTGAGGGAGAACATCTTGAATTTGATGATTTCCGGAAAATATTCTATCATTGCCGGTTCGGGGAGTGGCAGTTTCGGCAGTATGATTATAATATCAGCGGAATTCATGTGTCCGGAATGACAGGCCATGCAGATATTGTACTCCCTGATGATGCCGCAGAACAGGAATTACTGAAAAAAGTCTTTCTTTATGCCTCATTCAGCGGAACAGGCGGACGAACAGGCATGGGAATGGGCGGATTTTTCTTTCAGAAGATATGAAATTTTGATATATCAAACCGAAGAAAATATTTTTTCTTCGGTTTTGTTTA
>JAFUWP010000294.1 GCA_017483405.1 Oscillospiraceae bacterium
AAATTACGATTATCTGCACCGTGACGGAATATCCGTCTACCTGTCTGGAAATGGTGCAGATGCCCCTCAATGCGGAAAATGCTGTCGAAATGGTACAGAGTCTTTCCGCTATGGTCAGCGAACGGCCGTGGGTTAAGGGGATTGAAATGCTGGTAACTATCCGAGGTATGTCTATGACAGGCTTCTGTGATGAACTGGGGAAACTTCCGCCGGAAATCAAAATTTTCGGAGGAGGGGCATTCAGTTCCGATATGGATAACGAAGCCTGCGTATTCTCGAAAAATGCGGAATATTCAACATCTTCCGTAGTCTTTCTGCTGATGGGCGGTGAAGATTTGCATCTCACCACGATGCATGTCACCGGCTGGAAACCGCTCGGAAAAAAATTCATCGTCACAAAGGCTGACGGCAGTATTCTCTATGAACTGGACGGCAAGCCGGCTTATGATGCTTATTATAAATATCTGAACATCGGCAATGATGAGCATTTTTTCAGCAATACACTGGAATTCCCGTTTTTCTATGAACACAACGGCCTGAACATCCTCCGCGCACCGATTGCAAGCAATGATGACGGCTCTTTGACTATGACTTCCAATATGGAAGAAAATGTCGTTGCGCGCATTGCTTACGGCGACCCGCGGACGATTCTGGAAAAAATCCGCCGGAGCGGTCAGCAAATCCGCGAGTTTCAGCCGGATATGGTTCGTGTCTACTCCTGCGCGGCCAGAAGAACTTTCTGGGGCATGGATGAAATCAGCAAGGAAACACTGCCGTTTCAGTCAGTTGCACCGACTTCGGGTTTCTATACATCCGGAGAATTCCTCAGAACAAACGGCTTTGTGAATCAGCATAATGTTACGCTGGTTGTGGCCGGCATCCGCGAGGGTGAACCGGCACTCGCCGAATCTCCTGAATTTGAAATGCATCAGGAAGAATTTTCCGGCAAAGTTTCGATGATAAACCGTCTTGCGACATTCATCGAGGCCGCTACCGAAGAACTTGAACAGGCAAATCAGAAACTCGAATTCATGGCCGTTTCTGACGGGCTGACAAAGCTCTATAACCGCCGCGAAATCGAACGGCGCATCAAAGAACGCTTACAGGAATGCAACAGACATCCCGAACGGCCTCTCTGTCTGATTATGCTGGATATTGATAATTTTAAACAGGTGAATGATACCTACGGTCATAAAGAAGGCGATAACGTCATTATCGGCCTGTCTGACCTGTTCCGGAAAGGTAAGGAAAAATATCAGACACATTCTTCTGCCGGAAGGTGGGGCGGCGAAGAATTCATGGTTCTGATGGAACATCCGCTTGATTATACGCTGACAGCTGCGGAACAAATCCGGAAGGATTTTGAAGCTATCAACTTTGCCAATAATGTCGGACACCGGACTGTCAGTGTCGGGGTAACGGCATTCATTCACGGCGAGGACAGTGATGCCCTCTGCATCCGCGTGGATAAGGCACTGTATCAGGCAAAAGCATCAGGAAAAAATAAAGTCGTTGTACTGTAATTTATATAAAGTTGGGAGGGAACAGAGATGAGAGAAGAACGGCTCAAAAAATTAAATGATTTATTTGAAGCACTCAGCGTGATTGCAGATGGCAGTTATGTCTATCTCTGCGATATGAAAGAGGATTATTCACGCTGGTCAAAAAGCGCAGTGGATTTTTTTAATCTGCCGGACATTTATATGGAACATGCCGGCGAAATCTGGGAGGAACATGTTCATCCGGAAGACAAAAAAATCTATCACCAGAGCATTGAAAACATCTTTTCCGGCGCGGACAGCGGACATGATATGCAATATCGCGCTATGGCCAAAGACGGTACTTATGCAGTCTGCACCTGCAAAGGCATCGTCATCCATGATGCGGACGGAAATCCCGAATATTTCGGCGGTGCTATCAAGAATCACGGCCTGATGAGCTATATCGATGCCGTGACAGGCCTCAGAAGTCTGTACGGATTCTTTGATGATTTAGAATCTATTTTTTATAAACGTGAGGAGAATTCTGTTCTGCTGGTCGGCCTGAACGGTTTCTCGAATATCAATGACATCTATGGCTATACGTTCGGAAACAGAGTGCTCCAGAAGTTCGGAATGCTCCTGAAAGAAAAATATGCCAACAAGGGCGCACTCTACCGCATGGACGGCACAAAATTCGCCGTCATCAGCCGTGAACTCACTCCGGAACAGCTTGCCGGCATTTACAGTCTGCTCAAAAAAGAAGTCTCCCACGATTTCTATGTCAATCAGGAACATGTCAGCATTTCGCTGAATGCAGGCATCGTCCGGATTGATACGTTCGACATCAGCAAGGAAACTGTTTATTCCTGTCTGAAATATGCCTATTATGAATCCAAAAGCCGCCGTCTCGGAGAAGCTGTCATCTTTGCGGATGCCCTCAGTGATGAAAACA
>JAFUWP010000295.1 GCA_017483405.1 Oscillospiraceae bacterium
ACTGAGCGAAAATTCTGCCTATCTGACACTGGATTATAACGCTCTCCGAAATCTGGAACTGACTTCTACCATGCGAACCGGAAATAAAAAAGGTTCGCTTCTTGCTGTGCTCGACAGCACAAGAACTGCGATGGGAAAACGTATGCTCAAACAGTGGATTGAACGTCCCTTAAGAAGTCCGGCGCGGATTATGGCGCGTCTCGATGCTGTTGATTCCCTTATCAAACACAGTATGCAGACCCGTCAGCTCGAAGAATCACTCGAAAACATCTACGATTTGGAACGTCTCATGACCCGAATCGTCTATAAAAAAGCCAATCCCAGAGATTTAAGGGCTTTATGCGCTACTGCGCAGGAACTCCCCGAACTGAAATATATCTTATCTCAGTTTGATGACAGTACGCTGTTAAGTAAGCTCGAAAAGTCTATCTCTGATTTGCAGAAAATCGCCGATTTAATCGACAGAGCTATCGTTCCTGACCCGCCTGTTCTGCTTAAGGACGGCGGTGTTATCCGTGAGGGCTTCGACCAGAGTCTTGATGAACTCCGCGACATCATGGCGAACGGCAGTTCCCTGATTGATGACATCCTCGAAAGAGAAAAGGAAAAAACAGGTATCAAAAATCTGAAAATCAAAACAAGCAATACATTCGGCTGTTGTCTGGAAGTGACTCGGTCATATTATGATAAAGTTCCTGATTATTACATCCGGAAACAAACGCTCGCCAATTCCGAACGCTTTATCACGGAAGAACTTAAAAACGCAGAAAATACCCTGCTTGGCGCGAAAGATAAGGCCTTACAGCTCGAACAGGAATTATATTCCCAAGTCCGTGATTATCTCGCACAGGCACTCGTACAGGTGCAGGAGACAGCATCTTCCATCGCGCAGATTGATGTGCTCGTTTCGTTCGCCGAAACTGCCTCTAAAAATAACTACTGCAAGCCCGAAATCTCCATCGATGGGATTCTTGACATCCGTGACGGCCGTCATCCGGTTGTCGAACAGATGCTTCAGGAAGATGTCTTTGTTCCGAATAACGTCTATTTAGATACAAATCAGAATCGTCTCTCGATTATTACAGGCCCTAACATGTCCGGTAAATCTACTTATATGCGACAGACTGCCTTAATCGTCCTGATGGCACAGATGGGCAGTTTCGTTCCGGCAAGCTATGCCAAGATTTCCGCTGTTGACCGGATTTTTACCAGAGTCGGCGCATCCGATGACCTCGCCGCCGGTGAAAGCACCTTCATGGTCGAAATGAAAGAAGTCGCTGAAATCCTCAAATATGCCACAAAAGACAGTCTCGTGATTCTCGATGAAGTCGGCAGAGGGACTTCTACTTTCGATGGCATCAGCATCGCGCGCGCCGTTGCGGAGCATATCTGCAATGCTCGGAATCTCGGATGTAAAACACTCTTTGCGACACACTATCATGAATTAATCTCCCTTGAACAGGAAATGTCCGGCATCAGAAATTACAGCATCGCCGTCCGCAAGGGTCGTGACGGCATCCGTTTTCTGCGGAAAATCGTTGCCGGCGGTACGGATGACAGCTATGGTATTGATGTCGCTAAACTCGCCGGACTCCCGAACAAGGTTATCGAACGCGCCCGTCAACTTCTTCATGAAATGGAGGAAAACAAGCCAATTCCCAATCAAGCTGTTCCCGAACCCGAAGAACAGTTCAGTTTCGATATGCAA
>JAFUWP010000296.1 GCA_017483405.1 Oscillospiraceae bacterium
ATTCTGCTCCCGAAGGGTGCCAGAGTCGTTCAGCTCCTCCAGAGATGGGTAGAAGACTACGAACAGGCTCACGGCTGTATCCTGACGAAAACACCGCTTTTCGCTAAGAGAGATTTATATAAGATTTCCGGTCACTGGGACCATTATCTTGACGGTATGTTCGTTGTCGGCGACCCGAATGATGAATCTAAGGAATGTTTCGCACTCCGTCCGATGACCTGTCCGTTCCAGTATCAGGTATATCTGAACAAACAGCGTTCTTATAAAGAACTGCCTATGAGACTCACGGAAACTTCCACCCTGTTCAGAAACGAAGATTCCGGCGAAATGCATGGCTTAATCAGAGTCCGTCAGTTCACGATTTCCGAAGGTCATTATATTCTCCGTCCTGACCAGCTCGAAGAAGAATTCAAGGGCTGTCTGGAATTTGTCAAGTATTTCCTCGGTACAGTCGGCCTGCTGGATGAATGTACTTACAGATTCTCTCAGTGGGACCCTGCCAATCCGAAAAACAAATACGAAGGCACTGCCGAACAGTGGGACGAAGCCCAGACTGCTATGGGCAGAATTCTCGATAATCTGGGACTGGAATACACCATCGGCATTGATGAAGCCGCTTTCTATGGCCCTAAGCTCGATGTGCAGTATAAGAATGTTTACGGCAAGGAAGATACACTTGTTACCATCCAGATTGATATGATGCAGGCGAAGAAATTCGGCATGGAATATATCGATAAGGACGGCACAAAGAAAATGCCTTACATCATCCACAGAACATCTCTGGGATGCTTTGAGAGAACGCTCGCTTATATGATTGAACATTTCGCAGGTGCTATGCCGTTATGGATTGCGCCGGAACAGGTGAAAATCATCCCGATTGCTGACCGTCATCTTGATTTCGCAAACGAAGTGCGCGAAGTCCTCACCAATGCCGGCATCAGATGTGCAATTGATGACAGAGCCGAAAAAATGGGCAAGAAAATCCGTGAAGCAACACTTGATAAAATCCCGTATATGCTCACCATCGGCGACAACGAAGTCGAAGCAAAAACCATTTCTGTCCGCACCAGAAAGGGCGATAATCTGGGCAATATGACTCTTGATGAACTGCTTGCAAAGCTGATGCTTGAAATCTCGACAAAGGCAAAAGAATCCTGCTTTTAATTAAATCATTTATCAATCTCCCCGAAAATTTTCGGGGGGATTTTTTGCTTTTGTGCAAAGTGCAGATTTTCCAGAATAATTTTCCGAAAAGTATTGTATTTTTTTTTTTTTGTGTATAATAAAATTATCAACATTTCAATGTTGAAAGATTGTGGACAGAATGTGGAAAACTGATTTCATTGTTGAAACTGTTGAAAACTAAAATTCAAGGGGAGTATTTATTATGAAACTGAAAAAAATGTTAGCCTTTGTTTCTGCTCTGTGCCTGTCATGTGCTGTTGTCCCGGTTCTTCCGGAATCCGTTCAGAATTGTGCTGTCATTTCTGCCAATGCAGAAGAAACTGCCATAGCATCAGGTGTTCAAGCAATCAATGTTGCCTGGAACTTAGTTGGCAACATATGGAATATTTCCTGGTTAGGTGATATTAAATATCAACGACTG
>JAFUWP010000297.1 GCA_017483405.1 Oscillospiraceae bacterium
CTGTGAAATCAGCGTGTGCTGTGCCGAATACGCCTTCACGGGCTGTCATGGCTCTGACACATGACAGAAAAAATGCACTCAGTTCATGGAGAATCAGTCTTTCTCATCTGACCACACCGGAAGAACTTGAAGAATTTTTATTCCGGCTGAAACAGGAAGTTCAGATATTCTAAGCATTATTATCCGAATCTATACCATGCTATTGAATAAAAAAATACCTGATTTCAGGAATTATTTTTATCTGTTATCTGCAATCAAAAAAAAGTGTTTGACAACAGAGGATAAGTATGTTATAATCTAAATGTTCATTCAAGAATCAATTCCGAGATGGGATATTATATGATAGAAAATGAGGTGACGGCATGGAACGATATATCTATAAAGGAACAAAAAAACTGCGATGCGGCTATACTACGGGTTCATGTGCCGCTGCTGCCTCAAAAGCTGCTGCGGAACTGCTTCTGACCGGATGTGCAGTCAGTCATTCTGAAATTCTGCTCCCCAGCGGAGAAAGAATCTCCATCCCGATAAAAGAAAGCCGCCTGACAGAACATTCTGCCATCTGTTCCGTTGTGAAAGACAGCGGCGATGACCCTGATGTCACAAATGGAATTCTTATTCATGCGGAAGTCTCCTTTCTGCCTGATTCTGTTGAAATTACAGGCGGTGAAGGTGTCGGCATTATTACGAAATCCGGCCTAGACCAGCCTGTCGGAGAATATGCGATTAATTCCGTTCCGCGGCGTATGATTCAGAATGCTTTACACGAAATCGCCGAACTGCATGAATATCACGGCGGATTCAGAATCGTCATTTCCGTACCGGACGGCGAAAAAATTGCCAAAAAAACCTATAATCCCCGTATGGGAATTCAGGGCGGTATTTCTATCATCGGCACAACCGGAATCGTAGAGCCGATGAGCAATTCTGCTCTGATTGAAACCATCCGGACAGAAGCCAATATCCGCCGTAAAGAAGGTTTTGACATTCTGCTTCTGACACTCGGAAACTACAGCGAACAATTTTTAAAAATGCATCTTCCCATACCGGAAGAAACTTCTGTCAGCTGTTCCAATTTTATCGGTGAAGCGATTGATATTGGTGTTTCTCTGGGCTTTTCAGAAATTCTGCTAATCGGACATATCGGTAAAATGATAAAACTCGGTGCAGGTATCATGAATACCCATTCCCATACGGCAGACGGCAGAATGGAAACACTTGTCACATGCGGCGTTCTGGCTGATGTGCCGATTCCGGTTTTGCAGAAACTTCCGGAATGCGTCACCGTTGATGCGGCACTCGATATTCTGAAATCTGCCGGATATATGGAACAAACTCTTGCAGTTCTCACACAGAAAATAGAATCTCATCTGAAAGCACGAGTCAATGATACAGTCGAAATCGGTGCTGTGATATTTTCCTATCAGCATGATATTATCCTGAAAACTTCGCAGGCAGATGATTTGATACAGCATATCAGAAAGGAATCCTGATTATGATACATTTTGTAGGTGCGGGATGCGGTGCGGCTGACCTCATCACCGTAAGAGGACAAAAATTAATAGAATCGGCAGATGTGATTATCTATGCCGGTTCTCTCGTCAATCCGGAACTTCTGCAATCCGCAAAATCCGGATGCGAAATTCATAACAGCGCATA
>JAFUWP010000298.1 GCA_017483405.1 Oscillospiraceae bacterium
ATCTGCATTACAGTTCGGACATTTGTACTGCACACTTGACATATTCTGAGAATCAGAACTCATAAACACCCTCCTTATTATTTTCCGGCTTCTGCCAGAACTTCTTTATATGTGTATTCTTTATGAGAATATTCAATTCTGAAATAATCCATAATCTGTTTCATATAATCCTGCGAAGAAAGAAAGACGGTAATCAGACATTCTGATTTTTCTTCTTTCTGCCATTCCTGCAAGCCCATATAATAGAATCTCTTATGAAAATCATCAATAAAGAACGGTATCACATCATTTTCAAGGCATTGTTTAAACATCAGCAGTCTTCCTGTTCTGCCGTTGCCGTCATAAAACGGATGAATTTTTTCATATTTCTGATGAAAATCCGCAATTTCATACAGCGTCAGGGATGGCCTGTTATATTCTGACAGCAGTTTCCGCATCTGTTCCGGCACATCTTCCGGAAGTGCAGTTTCCAGCTGTCCGACTTCGTTCGGCAGAGTTTTATAATCACCGATGACAGCATAATCTTCAAACGCGCCGTTTTTCAGAATCCGGTGCAGATTCTTGATATATTCTTCCGTCAGAGGCTGAGACAGCGTATCCAGAATATAATCAAAACATCTGAAATGATTGACGGTTTCAATAATATCGTTCACACTTGCATTTTCCGCGCCAATGGTCTTTGTTTCATAGATATATCTTGTCTGCTCGTGAGTCAGCCGACTTCCTTCGATATGATTGGAGTTATATGCAAAATCAATTTGCAGACGGTGATAGATACCGCCTTTATATCTGCTGTTTTTCTCGCTGTTCAGGACGCTGCGGAGTGTTCTTGTCATAGTGTTTTCCTTTCTGTCCGGAGTTAAGGCCGTTTCTTTCCGCATCCGCTGCAAAAGTTACCGGTATTCGTCAGACCGCATGAACAAGTCCAGCACTGCTGAGGCGCAGGCTTCTGCCTTCCGCAGACAGAACAGAAATTTCCGTAATTTTCCGAACCGCACTGACATACCCATGACTTCCGCAGATTGACTCCCGATGCTTTCGGCTGTTCCGGAGTCTGATTCATCATGGCGTTTCTGCTCCGGAGGTTGACAAGCTCCCGACTCTGGTCATCATAGCTGATGTTGCCGATGCCGACTGAAACCAGTTCGATTCCGCGTTTTTCCTTCCAGACGGTATCAAGCTGGGCATCGAGATATTTCACAATTTCCAGATTCTTTGCCCCCAGATTGGAAACTCTCACACCATCCTGAGACATCAGGCTGACAGCACCCTGCAATGCCATCAGAAATTCTTCCAGACACTGGTCAGATAATACCTGTGTGGAGACATAATCGGCATTTCGGGGAACGACTTCTTCAAAGAACTTCAATGGGTCGCAAATCCGGATGGAGTACGTCCCGTGACAGCGGACAAATAATTCCGCATTATAGAAATTATCAAAATACTGAAGCGGATTTCTCGTGCCGAACTTCAGGCCTTTGATTTCCTGCAAATTCAGAAAATACACATCCTGACTCGCGGACGGCTGACCGCCGTATTTGATGCGCTGAAAGGTTTCTTTCACGGCGGCACTGAGTTCGCCGTTGAACATCGAAGGCGCAGAAGAAAGCCAGACTTCGTAATCGCCTTCTGTAGCGCAGTAATCGACAATCTGACCCCCGTCACAGAGTATCATGAGCTGATTCGGCGCAATCTTGATTTTCGAGCCGTTTGAGATAGTCTGCACCCGTGAATATTCATTGCCGTTCTTGCCTCTGACAACGCGGACACCTCTCGTCATGAGAATATTATTATCCATACGGTCAGAGACGATATATTCCAGCCACTGCGAAGCAAGCGAACCGCTGACCGCATTGGCTGTCGCCTGAATGATACCCATTATTCCGCCCCTTTCTGTTGTGTGTGATTGCGATAAATCAGAATTTAATCTTGATTTTTACGAAATTCGTCCATTTCCATATTTATGAAACTTGAAATCATCTCTCTGTAAAGAGTTTCAACCATATCTGGATTTGCACCATATTCTAATGCCTTTTCCCTCACTTTTTGAATGACAGCTTCAACCCGATTTGGTGCTTTCACTCCACTTTCATTCTTTTTGAAAGACGAAGCCTGTTTAACATAGTCTGATCTTTCAGCAATCAGTTTAATAATCTCATTGTCAATTCTATCAATATTTGAACGGACTTCTTCTAAACTTGAACATATCATAAAACAACCTCCATTAAATAACGATTTATCTCAGCAGATTATAATTTTCTGTTGTCGATAACGCGCTTTGCCTTGCCTTCGGAACGCGGCAGGGATTTCGGCGCGGTGATGGTGACTTTCGTCAGGATGCCGACAACAGACTTAATCTGGTCACGGATATATTTCTGTAATCTCTGCATTTCGCCGAGGCTGTCTGTCTGAGCGAAGATTTCTTCTGTCATTTCCACTTTTACTTCAAGAGTATCAGAATTATTCACTCTGTCAACAATCAGTTGATAATGCGGTACAACACCGGCAGTTTTTACCAGAACGGTTTCAATCTGGGACGGGAACACATTCACACCGCGGACAATAATCATATCATCGGTTCTGCCGGTGATGCGTCCCATGCGAATGGTAGTTCTTCCGCATTTGCATTTATCGTTATAGAGTGTGCATATATCATGCGTTCTGTAGCGGAGCATGGGCATTCCTTCCTTGGTGATGGTTGTGAATACCAGTTCGCCGGCTGTTCCGTAAGGGAGCTGTTCTTCTGTGACAGGGTCGATAATTTCTGCGATAACATGGTCTTCATTGATATGTGCGCCGTTTTTCTCCTGACATTCAAAAGCAACACCAGGGCCGGCGATTTCGGTCAGGCCGTAGATGTCACGGGCATCAATGCCGAGTGTTTCTTCGATATGCTGTCTCATGGCTTCTGTCCACGGTTCTGCGCCGAACAATCCGGCACGGAGCTTAATATCTTTTTTGGGAACAAGTCCGGCATCACGGATGGATTCGCCCAGATAAGCCGCATAAGAAGGTGTACAGCAGAGAATGGTACTGCCGAGTTCCTGCATCATCATAATCTGACGCTGGGTATTTCCGCTTGACATCGGGATGACCATTGCACCGACTTCCGTTGCGCCCTGATGTGCGCCGAGTCCGCCGGTAAACAGGCCGTATCCGTAACAGACCTGAATAATATCCTTTTCATCCGCACCGATGCCGGCCATCGCACGGGCGACCATTTCCGTCCAGATTTTGACATCATTTTCGGTATAGCCGGAAACAATCGGCTTTCCTGTCGTACCGGATGAACCCTGAATTCTGACAATCTGTTCTTTCGGAACAGCGAACAGTCCGAACGGAAATGTATCTCTCAAATCTGTCTTTTCGGTAAAAGGCAGTAATTTCAAATCATCAACAGACTGAATATCATCGGGAGAAACGCCTTTTGCATCCATGCGTTCTCTGTAGAGGGTGACATTATCATAGACATGTTTCACGGTTTTGCGGAGACGTTCGCCCTGCAATGCTTTTTTCTCATCCGGATTCATGCATTCCATTTCCGGATTATAGATTCTAGGTTCTGACATAAAAATTAGACTCCTTTTAGATTAAAATTTCACGGATTTCATGATAAATCATACATAATTATTTTACACTAAAAAGCGGATTTTGTCAATATGATTTTCTGAAAATTGATTTTCCTGTTTTTTGTTCAAAAATACTTGTTTTTTTCTATAAAATATGCTAGAATAGTAATTGATATTTTATTTTGATTGGAGTTTTTTCAATGACAAATCAGCATTATACATTGATAGGCCATCCGCTGGGACATTCCATGTCGCCGTGGATTCACGAAAGATTATTCAAATTATCCGGAAAACAGGCGGATTACAATCTGACAGACCTTCCGCCGGAAGACCTCAGAAACAGAATTCCGGAACTCAAAGCCTTAAACGGCTTTAACATCACAATTCCGTATAAGACAGAGATTATCCCCTTTCTGGATAAGCTCGATGAAAGCGCGGAATTATATCATTCTGTCAACTGTGTATCGAACGGAGACATCAGCATCGGATATAATACCGACTGTACCGGCTTTACCAGAAGTGTCCCCTCTCTGAACGGAAAAATTCTGCTTATCGGGAGCGGAGGGGTCGGCCGTATGATGGCGATTGAAGCCGTTCTGCATGGTGCTGACCTGACGATTTCCGAACCGAATCAGGAACGGGCTGAGGCTCTCGTGCAGGAAATCAAAAATCTGAAACCTGATTGTCAGATTCGTCTTGCCTCTGCGAATTCCCTCGATGAAGCCTTCGATTTAATCATGAATGCCTCTCCTGTCGGCATGTTCCCGAAAACAGATAACTGCCCTGTCAGTGATAATCTGATTCAGAAATGCTCTGCCGTGTTTGATGTGATTTACAATCCGACCGAAACGCTCCTGATGAAAAAAGCAAGAGCCTTCGGGAAAACAGCTGTCGGCGGTGCTTCCATGCTGGTATGGCAGGCCGTCAGAGCACATGAAATCTGGTATCAGGCAGAATTCCACAAACAGGATATTGAAAATCTGATTTCCGAAATGGAACAGGAAATCAACAGATTATTCCCAATCGAAAAGGAGACTCAGGCATGACTATTTTTCTCTGCGGATTCATGGGATGCGGAAAATCCACAATCGGCGAAAAACTGGCGAAAAAATTAAACTGCGATTTCATCGATATGGATGACTATATCGAACAGCAGGCAGGCATGAAAATTCCCGAAATCTTTGAGAAATTCGGCGAACCTCACTTCCGCGACCTCGAAACGCAGGCCGTCCGCGACCTGTCGGAACGCTCCGGCGTGATTTCCTGCGGAGGCGGTGCGATGCTCCGCGATGTCAATGCCGAAATCGCCCGTACACACGGTTATGTAGTTCTGCTCGATGTGCCGTTCCGTACCTGCTATTTCAGAATCGCCGATTCTGACAGGCCTATCGTCCGGAACAATACCCGTCAGCAACTGGAGGAACTGTATAACAAACGCTATGTGATTTATAAACAGCACTGCACTCATGTTGCAGATGCCTCCCACAGTCCGTCCGCCGGTGTTTCCGAAATCCTGAACGTCTTAGGCATTGAAAGCAAGGAGAATTAATTTTATTATGATAATCTATAATGCTGAAGTTTACTCTATGACAGAAGATATGCATTTCTATGGCTATGTAGAAATCCAGAACGGAAAAATCACCGCTGTCGAACAAGGCCGTCCCGATTCTGTTTCCGAACAGGATATTGATGCACAAGGCGGTCTGCTGTTCCCTGGTTTTATTGATGCACATACCCATCTTGGCATTATCGAAGACGGCATCGACTTCGAGGGCGATGACTGCAACGAAATTTCCGACCCGTTCACCCCTCAGCTCAGAGCGATTGACGGTATCAATCCTTATGACAGATGCTTTGCAGAAGCCCGTCAGAACGGTATCACATCCGTTCTTGTCTCCCCTGGAAGTGCCAATGCCTGCGGCGGCGAAATGCTCCTGATGAAAACATTTGGCAGATGCACTGACGAAATGATGATTCAGCCCTGCGGTATGAAATTCGCACTCGGCGAAAATCCGAAATCCGTCTACAGCGACCGCGAAGAAATGCCCGTCACACGTATGGCAACTGCCGCCCTGATTCGCGAAGGCCTCCAGAAAGCAAAACTTTATTCCGAACGCTTACAGCGTTTTGAAGAACATCCCGATGAGGAAGAACCTCCGGAGTATGATGCCAAATGTGAAGCCCTTCTCCCACTTCTGGACGGCGATGTCAAGGCGCATTTCCACTGTCACCGCGCGGATGATATATGTACTGCCGTGCGTATTTCAAAAGAATTCGGCCTTGATTTCGTCATCATCCACGGAACAGGCGCGCATATCGCCGCCGATTTGTTCGGCGAATGGGGCTTGTCTATGATTGTAGGCCCTGTTATCTGCGACAGATGCAAGCCCGAAATGAGTAAGCTCGAAATCTCAAACGCCGCGAAATTATACGAAAAAGGCGTTCATATCGCCATCTGTACCGACCATCCGGAAGTGCCGATTCAATATCTGCCGTTATCGGCGGCACTGGCAGTCAAAGGCGGTCTGCCCCGTGAAGCCGCGCTCCGCGCCATCACTTCCGAAGCCGCTGACATCCTCGGCGTTTCCGACAGAATCGGCAGAATCGCTGTCGGCCTCGATGCCGATTTAGTCTTATTCAAAGATGACCCCCTCGATATTATGAATGACCCTGTATTCGTGATGATTAACGGAAAAATCATGGAGGATTGAATTTATGAGAGAAATCAACATTCAGGAAATTACTGACGCTGTCGCTGAATTATGTATTCAGGCGAATAAAATTCTCCCCGAAAATCTGGAGAAAAAAATAGAAAGCTGTGCCAAAGAAGAACAATCTCCTGTCGGCAGAGCCGTCTTTGATGATTTAATCGCCAATTTACAGGCCGCCCGTGAAGAAGATTTCCCTATCTGTCAGGATACCGGCATGGCTGTCGTATTTATCGAACTCGGTCAGGATGTGCATCTTGTCGGCGGAACGCTCCGCGATGCCGTCAATGCCGGCGTTGCTAAAGGCTATACAGAAGGTTATCTGAGATGTTCCGTAGTCGGCGACCCTCTCGAACGTATCAACACGCAAAATAATACACCTGCCGTTCTGCATCTCGAACTTGTCGAAGGCGAAAATATCAAAATTACTGTATGTCCGAAAGGCTTCGGGAGCGAAAACATGTCTCAGCTCAAGATGATGACTCCGGCCGTTTCTCATGATGATATTGTCAATTTCGTGGCTGACTGCATCGCCAAGGCCGGAAGTAACCCCTGCCCTCCGATTGTGGTCGGAGTCGGCATCGGCGGAAACTTTGAAGAATGCGCTCTGCTCGCCAAAAAAGCCCTCTGCCGTGATGCAGGCATCCGCAATCCGAAACCCCTCTATGCCGAACTCGAACAGAAAATGCTCGAAAAAATCAACAAACTCGGCATAGGTCCGCAGGGATTCGGCGGAACGGTAACGGCTTTATACGTCAATATCGAAGAAGGCGCGACTCATATCGCCGGACTGCCTGTCTCGGTAAATGTCGGCTGTCATGTGACGCGCCATGCAGAAAGGGTGTTATAATATGGCTGTCCGCACCAAAGGCAGACGGAAAATCATCTGCAACGGAAATACTTATATCTGGCATATCAAAATCGGCTATGATGACCCGTATCACTGGCTTCACATCATGGCGGAGGATAAGCATCTGCATGTTATCATCCCGATTGATGATGCAAGCTATACAGACTTGCCTTTTCCGATTCCGAAAGCCATCACGCCGAAATTTGTTGCAGATGTCATTCAGTGGGGAGAACGGATTCAGGAAGAAAGAAAAATA
This sequence comes from Oscillospiraceae bacterium, assembly GCA_017483405.1. GTDB lineage: Bacteria > Bacillota > Clostridia > Oscillospirales > Ruminococcaceae > UBA3855. Next base: position 7,384 of record JAFUWP010000298.1, read on the forward strand.
TCATTTTCTTCGATATGACGGAGCGTATGATATAAATCATCCATTCTGCGGAATTCTTTCTGAAGCTGGTCTTCGATAAAAGCTTCCATATCGGTATTGCCCTCTTTTCTGCGCTGTTCTCTTTCTGATGTGAGATTCAGCAGGTTATTGTGACAGGCGTTGAGGGCTTTCCAGTAGTCCTTAAATTTTGTATAGTTCATAGTTTCACCCCCTTTGTATATTATATATTTTACACTCATTATGTGTGAAAATCAATTCGTAAAATATACAAATTTTCTAGCTGATTTATGTGAATAATTGCCAAAGGAGATATTATGCCCGTTAGATATAAGATAGATGTTCTAAAATCTTTAAAAGATGCCGGTTATAATACTAGTCGTCTGCGAAAAGAAAAAATAATTGGCGAACGCACTTTGCAGAGAATCCGTGAGGGAAAAGATATTTCTTTTGAAGTATTAGGCAGACTGTGTGAACTTCTGCAATGTCAGCCAGCGGATATTTTAGAATATGTTGAAGAAGATAATTATCAATAAGGAGATTGATTTTTTATGTTATTAGCAATTGATGTCGGGAATACAAATATCGTCCTCGGCTGTTTCGATGAGGAAAATCAGATTCTGTTCCGCGAACGGCTTTCGACAAATCAGTCCGCAACCGCGCTCGAATATGCATCCGGAATCCGGATGGCTCTGGATATGCACGGTATTGATAAAAATCTGATTGATGATGCCATTATTTCCTCTGTCGTGCCATCCGTGACGGCTACCCTCC
>JAFUWP010000021.1 GCA_017483405.1 Oscillospiraceae bacterium
AGGAACTTGTCACATAATAATTTTGCGGCTTTCTGCCCGATGTTCCGGATGCCGAGCGCGAAAATCACTCTGTCCAGCGGTGCGGTTTTCGATTTGGCAATCGCATTCACAAGATTTTCAGCAGATTTTTTCTGAAATCCTTCCAGATTCAGAAGCTGTTCTGCCGTCAGGGAATACAAATCCGCAGGGTCGCTGACAAGTTTCTGTTCCAGCAGAAGGCTGATAATCGCTGTTCCCAGACCATCAATATTCATCGCATCTCTTGATGCAAAATGCACCAGCTGTTTATGCAGCTGCGCCGGACAGGCAATATTCGGACAGCGAAGTATACTCTCTCCCTCATCGCGGACGGCTTTCGCACCGCAGACCGGACAGCATTCCGGCAGAATGTATGGTTCAGCATGTTCCGCATGAGAAACGCTCCGGAGTACTTCCGGAATAATATCCCCTGCTTTCCGGACGATAATCCTGTCACCGATGCAGATATTCTTCTCCGTGATGAAATCCTGATTGTGCAGAACGGCTCTCGAAACGCTTGTGCCTGCCAGTGTGATAGTATCAAACACGGCAACCGGAGTCAGCGCACCGGTTCTGCCGACATTCACTTCAATTTCCCGAAGTGTTGTTTCTTTTTCTTCCGGCGGAAATTTGTAGGCTATCGCCCATTTCGGCGTTTTGGATGTCGCCCCGAATACTGTTCGCTGTTCCAGATTGTTGACTTTAATCACGACACCATCAATATCATAAGGCAGATTCTGACGGGAAGTCCCGATTGCTTCAATCGCGTTCCGGATTTCCTCGAAATCACGGCAGATTTTCCAATCCGGAATTGTCCGGAATCCGGCTTTCTGTAGGAATTCCAGCGTTTCGCTGTGGGAAGAAAATTCCTTTCCCTCGCATCTCTGAAGATTAAATACGAAAATATCCAGTTTTCTCTTAGCAGTAATTTCAGAATACTTCTGCCGGAGTGAGCCTGCCGCCGCATTTCTCGGATTTTTGAACGGCTGTTCACCGTTTTCCTCCTGCTGGGTTACCAGTTTCAGGAACTGTTCCTTCGGCATATAGACTTCTCCGCGAACTTCCAGCAACGGAAGTTTTTCTTCCAGATGCAGATTTAACGGAATCGTCCGGATAGTTTTCAGATTCGCCGTGACATCTTCACCCGTGAATCCATCCCCTCTGGTCGAACCCAGAACAAATTTATTATCATGATATTCCAGCGATACCGATAAGCCATCAATTTTCGGCTCGACACTGAATTCCGCTTCCGGAAAGATTTCATGACAGCGCGTCACAAAATCGCTGACCTGTTCAAAATCGAACACATCCTGCAAACTCTGCATCTGCACGGCATGGCTGACTTTTTCAAACTGATTGGAGGCAGTTCCGCCGACTCTCTGCGAGGGCGACTGCGGTGAAAGCAGTTCCGGAAATTCGGTTTCCAGACTGCGGAGTTCCTGCATCAGTCCGTCATAGACATAATCCTCCACACTGGGATTATCCTGTACATAATACTCGAAATTATACTGCTCCAGAAGCTTAGAAAGCTCCTGAACGCGTTTTTCCGCCTGATTTTTGGTCATGTTCAACACTCCTGTATCATATTTTCGGAACAGGATTTTCCTGACTTTTCCAGTATAGCATAAATATTCTAAAAAGTCAAGTTCTAATCTCTCCGATTTGTATTTATTATAGCACATCAGATGTTCAAAAATGATAAAGCTGAAAAATTTCCTGAAATTTGCTTGACAATTTTTTTGATTTCCTGTATAATAATTATTAATACAAATTGAAATTTAATGGAGGAGTCTATGAAAAATATTGTATTATTATCGTTTTGTATATTGATGTTTACGGAACTCTTTTCAGGATGCAGTAAAAAAACAGAAAAATCTGATGAAAGCAGTACTGCACTTGCAGTTTCTAATGATACTTCTGCTGAAACGCACAGTCAAAATGATGTGCTTTCATCCAGCATTGAAATTGATATTTGTGAACACAAGATGCCTTTTCCATGTGAATTTAAAGAATTTGGAGATGAATTCCGGCTGGAAAATGAATTTTATTTTGAAGAACAGAATTATACATTATATCACCTTTATTATCAGCATGAAGACATAGGTACAATTTATCTGGCAGGAAAGCCGAAAGATGATAACAGCAGTACTATGGTCACAGGATTTGATGTACGTGATTTAAAAAACAAACAATTTTCAATAAACGGTCTGGGATATGATACAATGGAAACATATATAGAACATTTTGGAGAACCAGATGTTCAGAAAGAAAACTATCTGGAATATACATCTGAAAATATCGTTTTAAGCATCTTCTTTGATGAGAATAATAATTTTTGCGAAAATGTGGTATTGCTGTTTACTAATTACAGCAAAGAGTAATTCATGCACATATATCAATTCAATGAAACAAACCCGAAAACAGACAAAACTGTTTTCGGGTTATCGTTTTCGGAATTGTTAAGAACCGCATTCACAGCCGAGATGGTTTTCCGGTCGGGAATCACAATTGTCGTTCAGGGTCATGGGCGAGAATTCCTCAGTCGGGAAACGCATCTTATCGAAAACAGCGCAGGGCGTTTCGGTATCGACA
>JAFUWP010000299.1 GCA_017483405.1 Oscillospiraceae bacterium
CCTTTCTGTAATTATGATAATTCAGGAAAAGGGGAAATCTCCATGAAATTTCAGTTTATCCTCGGCGGATGCGGTGCAGGCAAATCCCATACGCTCATGCAGAATATCAAAACCGATTTGCAGGCCGGAAATTCCGCTGTCATGATTGTGCCTCAGCAGTTTTCCTTTGAAGCCGAAAAACGTCTTTATGACTTTCTGGATGCCGAACTGTTCAACCGGATGAAAGTCTACAGTTTCGAGACATTATCAAAGGACATTCTGCTGAAATACGGCTCTGCCGGAAGAAGCTACGCAACCGAACAGGAAAATTTATTGTTTTTATATCAGACCATTCAGGAATGTAATCAGCGCAACGCTCTGAAAGTCCTCGGAAGACAGAACCATCCCGAAGCACTGGAAAATCTGCAAAAACTTGTCACGAAAATGCGTATCGAAGGCATTACTGCCGAAAAGATGCTTGATATTTCTCCGGCGTTTGCAGATTCCGCTCTGCTCCGCGATAAAACACAGGACATCGCCGAAATCCTCGGCGCGTATGACAGAATCTTACAGGATAAAGGCCTCTGCGATAATCTGAATAATCTCACCAGTGCCGTGCGCCTTGCCGAAAAACATGGATTCTTCCGGAAGCAGAATGTGTATATTGATGAATTCGGTATTTTTTCCGGCGACCAGTATCAGATGCTGGATGTCATACTGCATCAGGCGGAAAGTTTCAGCATCGCCATCCGTGCCGATATGCCCTCCGCCAAGCCGAGCGGTATTTTTATGGGAGGGAATCAGACGTTCCTGAATCTGAAACAGAAAGCGCAGGAGATTCATCCGGATGCTGTCAGAATCCAGTACTGTCCGCAGTATGTGCGCTCCGCCCATGCGGATTTGAAAGCCGTTTCCGAACAGATTTTCCGGAGCGGAAAAACCGAAACGCCCTATCAGAATCATGTACATATCTTTCAGGCAGATGACCCCGTTTCCGAAATTGAGTATATCTGCGCGACAGTGTATCATCTTCTGGAAGAACATCCGAAACTGCATTTCCGTGATATTGCCATAGCCGTCAAAGAACCGGACATCTACCGGCCGTTATTGGAGCGCGCCTTTGCACGGTACGGAATGCCTTATGACATCGCGGCGGAAAAATCTGTCTTACATACGGAATTAATCAGATATTTCCTGATTCTTCTGGAAATTCTTTCTTCTGACCGATGGGATACCGAAACTCTGCTGAAATATTTCAAGAATCCGTTTTCCGGCTATGATTCCGAAATTATCCCCATGTTAGAACATTTCTGCTTTACATGGAGCATCCGCAAAGAAAACTGGGAAACGCATTTCTATGAAGAAGGCAATCCCGAACTGAATCAGCGTTCCGAAGAATTCGGCGGTCAGGCCATCGAAGAAGTCCGGAGCAGATGCATCACGGAACTCAAAACCCTGAAAGCCCTCTGCAAAGATGCCGACATCCGGAAAATCTGCCGGTTACTGTACCGGCATCTTGATGAAAAGAAAAATGCTTATGAAGCAAAAATTTCCGATGTCCTCAAACAGAACGAATTCACAACCCTCTGGAAACTGCTCGGCAGTACGATGAATACTGTCGTCCGGAACATGGGCGCGGAAAAAATGCCCCTCAAGGAGATTCATAAATTATTCCTGATGCTCCTGAAAAACAGCGGATTTTCCACCCCTCCC
>JAFUWP010000300.1 GCA_017483405.1 Oscillospiraceae bacterium
ATAAATATCGACAAAATAATTATCTCCGGCGGATTCGCGGTGATAGCTGAACTGATAACCGCCCTCGGCATTCGAGACATCCAGTCCGGTTTCTTCGAGCAGTTCGCGGATAACAGCATGTTCGGAGGTTTCTCCGGCCATGACACCGCCTCCGGAAACTTCCCACCAGCCGGCCGCCCAGTGCTTGTTGAGCGCACGCTGTGTGATTAAGAATTTCCCATCCGGACGGCAGATAACCCCCAGTACGGTCAGATGATAATCACCGTCTTTCATTGTGAAATCATTTCTCTGCATGGTTCTGCCGGTCAGATTCCGGTCTTTATCGTAAATATCCCAGTATTCCATTTTGATTCCTCCTGATTTAACTTAATAAAAAATCGTCAAGTTCGTGTGTTCTGGTAAAGATTTGGCCTTCAATCTCCAAAGTATCGCCGGAAACGAAACAATTCATTGCATTCTCTGACCATGGGAGCATTAGATTCTGACCATCATACTGATAAGCATTTGCATCATCATGGCTGTAATAACGATACACCAGATTGCCCGTGATAAAAATCTGATATTCCTGTCCTTCGGCATTGTATAAGCCGTCAATCGTATCGAATACATGTGTTCCGGTCTGCGTCAGTGTCAGCGGATTTCCGTCAATCGTGAGCACTATGGAAGTTTCATTCACTTCAATCGGAATATCATCCGGAAATGCTCCCTGATATGTCATCGTGACATAACCGCCGTTCTCCTGAAACCATCTGTAGCCGGTTTCCCCTTTCCAGATTCCGATAATATCGGCCGGATTGGACGGCTCGGTCGGAATAACTTCCGGAACGGTTTCCGTTTCCGGAATGGTAATTTCTTCGGTGACGGGCAGAGTCTCCGGAACGGTTTCTTCTGCGGATAATTCCGTGATGGGTTCAGCAATGCTTTCCGGTGCGGAATTCTGAACCGTCTGATTGCAGGCAGTCAGGAGCAGAGCGCATCCGGCGAGCGTTAACATCAAAAATTTTCTCATAACATTCCTCCAGTCATGCAGTTATCATTATAGCATATTCCGGCGGATTTGTCAAATAAAATTTCCGGAAAAGCTTGCTGTTTTTCCGGAATTGTGCTATAATAAAAATATAATCTTTGTCAGAACAGGAGCGATAGCATGAACATTCAGCATGAAGAAAATCCCGATTTTCTGAACGAATATATTACACATCTGTCAGTCGTGAAAGGCCTCGCCGACAGCACCGTGATGGGCTATTATCAGGATGTACGGCAGTTTCTCAGATTCTACGTACTCGATAAGGCCGGCAATGCGCGTATCACAGCCGATATGATGCTCGATGCCGATATTCGGGATATGTCGATAGAAGACATCCGGCAAATCACACTGAAAGATATTTATAAATATTATAATTTTCTGTCGAATGTCTGCGCCAACAAGGGCAAAATCCGCTGTCGGAAGGGTTCATCCCTGCGGAGTTTTTTTCACTATCTGACGACACAGGCGAAACTGCTCGACCATAACCCGACTGAAAATCTGGAAATTTCCAGTCCGCGGAATCCTCTGCCGAAATATCTGAATCTCAATGAAAGCATGGATTTGCTGGAAACAAAAGCCGATTCTGAAAATCCTGCTGAAATACGGGATTATTGTATTCTGACGCTGTTTCTGAACTGCGGACTCCGGCTGGGAGAACTTGTCGCGCTGAATCTTTCCTCGCTGGATATGCAGGAAGAAAAAATGCGCATCATGGGCAAAGGAAGTAAAGAACGGATGATTTATCTGAATCCGGCCTGTATGACCGCGCTGGAAGAATATCTCACCATCCGCCGCGAAATGGATGCCCCTGACCCTGCGCTGTTCCTGAGCAATCAGAAAAAGCGCATCAGCCGGAGGAGGGTTCAGCAGATTGTGGAAGATTCTCTGAAAGAAGCCGGTCTTGCCGGACGGGGACTTTCCACGCATAAATTAAGACATACCGCGGCGACTCTGATGTATCAGCAGGGGGGAACGGATATTCTGACTCTGAAATCTATTCTGGGGCATGAGAGCATCGCCACAACGCAGATTTATACGCATCTGGGAGAAACTGCCGAACGCGAAGCCATGCAGAATTCTCCTCTCGCCGGAACGAAACGAAAGTCAAAATCATAATTAAATTTTATCATAAAATAAAAGATGCATACCTATGCAGGGTTTGCAGGGTTTCTATACCCCTCCGAAATATTTTAAAATTTCTGAAATAAAATAAATAAAGGGTATACTATGTGCCTGCATACCCTGCAAGAACTATAGAATTATTATTTAATTTTATTCTTCTTCCGGAGAAATGACAACATCCCGATGCGGTACGGGTGTCGAAAAGACTATCTGTGTCGATGTGTTCCCGAAATGCTGTAACTGCCCGATAAACTGGTCAAGTTCCTGCGTACTGTGAAAGGCGACTTTAATCAGCATAGAATAATTCCCTGTCACACAGTTGCATTCCAGCACATTCGGACAAGCCTCGATAAACGGATAAAATTCCGGTTTCTGACGGGCACTCAGCTCCAGACTGATGAATGCCGTAATATGATACCCCAG
>JAFUWP010000301.1 GCA_017483405.1 Oscillospiraceae bacterium
ATCATCAGAAAGAGATTCTGTTTCTTTCTGATTTCTGTCATCATAATCCCTGTCGTATTTGTCTTTATAATTATTTTTGAGCTGGGGGTCAGCACCGCCGTTTTCGTCAATATCCTGAAGATTTCCGGTCATATTGTCATAAGCAGTGCTCTGGTATTCGCCCTCTGGGATATATTCTTCGATAGTGCTTTTCTTAGCCGAAAGCGGTACTTGCTGGGTACGGAAATACTGATTCAGCATTTCCAGCGCGGCGGACTTATGCACTGACCATATCGCTTGGTCGCCGGCCATAGTATATTCACCTGGGAGCATGAAGACATTGACATTCGCCATGTCAATCGTACCGGCCAAATCGGCAAGACGGCTGATGTCTTCCATACTCATATCAGTTGCAATTAATTCCTGTTTATAGATTTTATTCACGGCACTGAAAATCTGCACGGAATTCATGCTGATAGCTTTTTTCATCGCGGCGGCCATGAAGATTCTCTGCGCCTGTACGCGCCCGATGTCGCCGTCCTGATAGCCATAACGGAATCTTAAAAACCATTCGGCTTCCTCACCACTGAGCACCTGTTCGCCGTTCGGGATGACTTTATCAGCCTCGAATACAATCGGATAAGGCATATCAATCGGCACACCGCCGACAATATCAATAATTTCGGCGACATTATCGCAGGTTGTTGTGACGTAGGCATCGACCGGAACGCCGAAATTTTCCTGTACGCAGTCCACCACGCGCTGGATGTTGCTTTTCTTCTCATTTCCGAACGTGTACACGCTGTTGAATTTATGCGTATAGGCATTTGTATAGCTCGGCGTGTAGGTATCACGCGGAATCTGCAAAATGCTCATGCTCGCGTTCCAGAGATTGAACTGTATCAGATAATTGACATCATGCAGATGGCCGCTTCCGTTTTCGGTGCTGTCGAATCCCAGAAACAGAACGGTGAACTGTCCCTCGATAGTCTGTTTCAAATCAAGGCCGTCATCGGAATCCGCATCCACATCTTCGCGGATTTCCACTTGTTTCTGTGTCATGCTCTTGATATTGCCTTCGATATACTGCATGGGCTTTCTGGTCTTGAAATATTTCATAATTGAAATCTGCGAAATCTGATTGAAATTATCCACTGCCGTATACTGAATAATTGGTGCATTGAGCACCATAGCGACAATCAGCATGAGGGTCATCAGGATAGAGATAATCTTCACGCAGACATTGACAGCGGTATCATGTTCCGGAAGTGTTCCGGCTTGTTTTTTCTTTTTGTGTTTCTTTTGTTCAGGCATGTTCAGGAAACTCCTTTCTTGGTTCATGTTCTTTATTTCTTGATAATTATCGTTTTCTGTTCCTGAGCCTTTAAGATATAATAATTATATGCCTCTATCGTATTCTGAGACAGCAGACCATCTTTTTTCATAACGGATGCAATGGCATCCTGAAGGGCTTCGAGCATAGCGGCCTGCAAATCCTTCTGCGCCAGACGGCGCATTTTGTCAACACCTTTATAGTCGCGTTCATCGGAAATCATATCAGCGATATAGATAATTTCTTCCAGCAGAGACATTTCGGCACGGCCGACTGTATGAAACCGTACGGCATTGAGAATATCCCTGTCCGTCACTCCGAACTGCTCCCGAATGAAATACGCACCGGCAATGCCATGCCATAATTTTCGGGAATGAAGTTCCGCCAAATCCGGCGGATAGTCTCCGGCCTGCATCATCTGATACTGTTCCTCGAACGGAATTTCTTTGCAGACATCATGCAGAAGTCCGGCGAAATAAGCCTTTTCAGCATCCGCGCCGTACTGTTTCGCGAGCTGTTCTGCCGCCCGTGCTACGTTGCATGAATGCCGGTATCGCTTCTGAGACAGCCTGCCTTCCAGAAATGTGATTTTATCGTTTACTTCATACATTCCGCGTCACTTCCTGTATATAATTTCTTCTCTCTCATATATTTTACTATTTTTTCAGGCAAATAGCAAGAACAATTCTGATTTTTTCTGACCATACTCCTGATTTTTGTAGAAGATACTGTAAAAATTTCTGCATTGACAAGATATATTTCACCAGTTTGACGTAAACATTCCGCAGCCGGAAGAAGTTTCTGATATTCTTCCGGCTCTCTGGCGATGCAGGCAAGCGAGACCATTTGCAGAATCTCCTGCCATCTGAACCATTCTGTAAAACTCGAAAGCATATCGCCTCCCACCAGCAGAAAAAACTTATCCTCCGGAAAACTTTCCGTAAAATGTTTCGCCGTATAATAAGTATAGCTCACCTGTTGCTGATGCAGTTCAAAATCGTATGCATTCAGCCAGTCATGCGATTCCGCCATGAGCTGACACATCGCCAGCCGGTCTTCTGCCGGAGCGTAATCCCTGTCGGATTTGTGAGGCGGTTTCTTCGCCGGAATCAGAAACACTTCATCCAGTGCGAGCGCATCATGCAGAACCTCCGCAAGATGCAGATGCCCCAGATGCGGCGGATTGAAACTCCCTCCGAACAAGCCGATTCTGCGCATTATTTCGCCGCTTTCAGGTCGATAACAGGGTCTTGTGCATTTCTCTTGAATAACACAAATCTGCTCCCGATAACCTGTACGACATCAGCCTTGACGGCTTCGGCAATCTGGTCGGCGGCTTCACGGGCGGTGAATTCGGAATTATCCAGAACGCGGAGCTTGATTAATTCGCGTTTCCGGAGGGCATCATTCACCTGCTGAATCAGATTTTCTGAAATGCCGCCTTTTCCAATCTGAAAAATAGTCTCATAACCGGATGCAAGCCCTCTGAGATAGGCTCTTTGTTTGCTGGTAAGCATATTAATTTTCCTCCTGCTGAACGTGATTTTTAAGATATTCATATAATTTCCGGAATGCCCGTCCTCTATGACTGACAGCGTTTTTCTGTTCCGGTTCGAGTTCGGCGAATGATGTTTCACCATACATGAAAACAGGGTCATATCCGAAACCGTTTGTACCGCGTTTTTCAAAGCCGATAACACCATGACAATCGCCTTCGAGGGTGATTTCTTTGCCATTTTCATCAATAAAGGCGACAACGGTCACGAAACGGGCTGTTCTCTGTTCCGCGGGAACATCTTTCATATTTTCGAGAAGTGTTTCGCAAAGCAGATGTTCAGGCGCATATCTGGCAGAATATACCCC
>JAFUWP010000302.1 GCA_017483405.1 Oscillospiraceae bacterium
CGGGAGTCCACCAGAACAGAATCAGAAAAACATACCAAAGTGGCTTGACCTGTTTCGAGCTGATAACCGTCCGGAGCACTCCGCCGAGGAACAATCCGGCGAGTATCAGCAGAAAAATCAGCAGATTTCCGATAAGTAAGCTAGGATTCAGCCAGTCCGGTGCAGGCTGAATCATCATGTTATCCAGCAGAAGTGTGCTAATCTGTCTGACGGATATAAAAATCTGCATCACGGAGCAGATACATCCCTGCCGAATCAGCCGGATACCGTGCGAGAGTACGGCAAGTTTCCGGCTTTGCGCCTGTTTACGTTCTGGAAGGAACAGACAGCCGAGATAATAAATTATCAGGATGAATAAAATAATAATTTTTATTTTCATATCCTGAACGGTATGCCATAAGAAAAGCATATTGCCGAGCATCAGCAGAGGAACAGCGGAGAGCACATTTGTCAGGAATTTCAGAAAGCGTTTCATCATTTAATCTTTTTTCTCGACCTTCCAGAGCAGGAAAGTTTCCTGAAAGCGATGAGTCGGACAAGTTCTCGGCACGAGGAAGGAAACAGCCTGTTTATGATTGATGATATGGAATTCCGAAGCGTTCGGGAGGTATTCGCCGTCAATCGTCCACGGAACATCAGTTTTTTCGAGAAGTTCGACTTTGATTTCAGAGGCGCGGAGACAATAGACCTGTTCATTTTCGGGGAACTCGTGAATATCTTTCAGGAATCTGAGTACTTTGCCTAAATCGCTGGGTTTAGCGAGTTTTTTAATCAGAGTGACTTCGAAATCGCCGTCATCGAAACAGAAATCATTAATATCGAGAACGCTCCCCACAGAAGCGGAATTGGTAATCATACCGTAGATGAATTCATCTTCGATGACATGGCCGTCACAAGTGATACGCATCGGATATGCGCGGATGCTGGCGAGGCTGGTCATGGCATTAATCATATAAGCGGCAGGGCCAAGAACATTCTTGATATTCTGAGGCGTTCCGTAAGCAATATCGGTAAACGCGCCGAATGCGGCGATATAGCTGAATCCTCTGCCATTGACCGTTCCGATGTCGATTTTCCGAGGAAGGCCGTCAAGAACATCCTCACAGGCTTTGAGCATATCTTTTGAAATATCCATACTTTTAGCGAAATCGTTCACCGAACCGCACGGGATATACCCTACTGGAATGGTATTTTCCGCTTTCAGCATTCCGTCCATGACTTCGTGGAGTGTTCCGTCACCGCCGGAACAGAAGATATAGTCATACAATCCGGAATTGACGGCCTGTTCGGCAGAATTGGTAGCATCCTGAACGGCCTGTGTCGGATGAACGGTAACTTCAAAGCCGGCTTTTGTCATCTTATCGAGAATTTCGCCCAGATAGGTACTGAGTTCGGCCTTTCCGGCCTGTAAGTTGCAGATATAATAAATTCTTTTCATTTTGATTCATGTTTCTCCTTCAGAATATGTTTTTTGATTTGGAATCCGGCGAAGACAGCCACGGCACTGATACAGGCGATGGCGATGCACAGACCATATCTGCCTTCGGAAAGGCCATCGCCCATCAGAACGGATGCGGTAAGTGCCGGAAATCTTGCCAGTGCGGACAGAAGCAGAAAGCGTCTGCCCTGAATTTTGGTTAATGGTACAATATATGTGAGCATATCTTTCGGAATGCCAGGTATCAGGAACAAAATAAACACCCAGAATTCGAGTTTGTCTTCGTCTTCGAGTACGGAAAAGGTTTTCATTTTTTCTTCGCTGATGAAAAAATGCACCAGCGGTGAGCCGAACTTTCTGACGAGCGCATAGACGGTGAGTGTTCCGAGCACTGCGCCTGCCATAGTGAGGAATGTGCCGAACCATCCGCCGAACAGAAAACCGCCGGTAATTTCCAGAGGGCCTCCTGGGATGAATGCAATGACAATCTGAAACGCCATGAGCAGAATAAAGACCAGCGGAGCAAAGATGCCGGCGCGCTCGATAAATGCGGCGAGTTCCTGACGGCCCTGTTCTGTGCCGAGCACCCGACAGAGCGGAGCGAAATACCGGACGGCAAGAA
>JAFUWP010000303.1 GCA_017483405.1 Oscillospiraceae bacterium
ATGCTGTTTGTAAAGCCTCCGGAAATAACTGATACTCACCTGCATCGTTCGGGAAATATGTTCCTGTGTCCATTCATCGGAAGGATGCTGAATTATCTGCCGGCGGATTTCTTCCAGCTGCTGGGCGAGTCCGCCCTTGACGGCAGATGCTGTCTGTTTCTGATGCAGATGCATATCAATCCGCTGTTCCAGCATTTTTCCGATTTTTCCGCTCTGTGCCTGAAATACATCATAATACATCCGGATGACAGGTTTTTCCAGATTTCTGTCACGCTGGCGCACAAGTTCAATAAAGGCATCAAACCGGAGAATCCATTCTTCACAGAAACGCTCCGGATTCAGATGTTCCGGAATCGGGAGCATGACCCCGAACACATCTTTGTTATACCGGAAACAAAATTCTGTTTCGGAACAGCTCATCTGGAGCGCATTGGCAACAAACAGTTCCGGCGTGATTCTGACAGTATTATCCGGAGTCTGCACCCACTGGATTTCTAACAGAATAAAGGCATATTTCTGCCCTGCTGAAAGCTTTCTGGAAACACCTTTGAGATTCAGCATTCCGGTCATACGGTCACGTTCGGAGAGTTTTTCAAGTCTCTGATTCAGCAGACGGTTCTGTTCCTTGATATACTGAACGGAAAGCGCATTCGCGATAGAATCGCGCCAGCTGACATACAAATCATCAAATACATATTGTTTCGGGTCGGAATATGTTGTAACAATATAGCCGAATACCATATCGGAATTATGCAGAGGGACGGCAATCATCAGTTTAGTTCCCTCACCGCACACACCCGATGGAAGAAATTCAGAAGTCTGAAAAACTGCTTTTCCATCGGAAAGCTGTTCCCGATGTCTGGAAACAAATAATTGCATCTGGTCGGGCAGATTTTTATGTTCGCTGACGGTATTCATATCAGCAAAATCATACCGAAGGCAGACATAGAGGTCATTCCAGTAAGGCACGATAAACGAAAGTTCATCAATGCGTTCACTGAGCTGGTCAAGCGATTCCGCAGAGGCCATCCGGTTGATATAGTCGGACATAATCCGCACATCACGGTATTCACTGGTAAGAATATATTTTTCGTGAATTTTCTCGAAATATTCTTTTGTACTTTTTTCACAGCATCCGCAGCTCCTTCCGAAAGAAAGATGCATCGTCTGCAAGAAAGGCCGATTTTTCCCGTCAATCATATTCAGAAGTGTAACAGCGGCATTGCTCCCGACATCGAATTCCTTGCCTTCCACCGTAGTCAGAGAAGGCTCTGTCAAAGTTGCGTTAGGCCCTCCATCAAAGCCGGTAACGGCAATATCTTCCGGAACGCGGATACCATGAACGGCTAACTGTTTACATAAGGCAATCGCCATAAAGTCACTTGCACAGACGACAGCCTGCGGCATGGAAACCCGTCCGGCGGCAATATCATCAGCAAGAACTCTCGGAGCATCCACCCAGAAATCACCATAGCGATACTCCGAAACAGAAAGTCCGGCTCGTTCCATAGCAATCCGCCATCCGGCAAGACGTTCTTCCGCTTCGGGATTTCCGTGCTGACCCATCAGACAGAAAATCTTAGTGAATCCATGCACCTGAATTAAATGTTCCGTCATCATCCGGATGGTGTCCACCTGCGGAATGCTGATACTCGGAAAGAAATCGTTTTCAAAATAGGTACAGATACAGGGACAGCGGACATCTTTCAGGCTGTTCAGAATCCGGTTTCTGACATCTTCATCACGGAATTTTCCCATTGCGATAATAATACCATCAATATCGGTTCGTGCGGCCAGCCGATAGATGCTTTCTTCTGCAAGAACATAATCCAGAGGCATCGCCTGATGCATATTGGAAGAACAAGTGAAAACAAGCGTATCATATCCGCAGACGCTCACCTGTCTGTAGATGCCTTCCAGATACAGTGCATCCAGCGTTTCCGTAATCGCAGGCATCACAACGCCGATTTTACGGCGGCATATCAGTTGCATCGGCATCAGTTCCTTTCTGAAATCTGCTTGAAATCATTATCATCATAGTTACAAGTATAATATAAGCTCTGCGAAAAGTCAAGCATTCAGAAATGTTTTTTCATTTTGAAATATAAAAACCGCCTGAAAAATATCTCAGACGGTTGTTTAGTGACGTCCTCCCTCGCCTAAAGAGGCGGGGGCTTCCTGTTTAACCAGTCTGACACTCTGTGATTTGGCAGAGATGCTGTAGTAGTGCAGGCTAACCCCGTGCGTCCCACGGTTCTTTTTATTTCGACTGAATATATTATATCATATTTTTTACAATCTGTCAAGAGGGTGGGACGCAATTCATCCCCCACCTATAGAGGTGGGGGATTTCTTGCTAACCTTTGTTAAAATAAAATATTTATCCGATACCATATACTGAAAGCATATAGCCTTCAATCGAACCTTCAAACTTTCCAGAACCGACTTCAGCCGCATATTTCAGAATATAGGCCGCATCAGTCGCATTGACCAGACCATCATTATTAATATCGCCTTTTGAGCCGGATGTCTCAGCAGAAGATGATGTTTCTGTTTCTGTTTCAGTTTCCGGTTCTGTTGTCTGTTCTGTACGGGATGAGGTCGCCTGCGAGAGCGGCAAGAATTTGATATTATATTTCTCCGCGTAGGCCTGTGCAGTAGAATTTTCTTCTCCGTAGATAGTTCCGGTAAAATAATATTCTGTATCGCTGTACCAGTCATTGCAGAATGTTCTGCTGTAATCATCAGACATTTCAATCACACAGTCAGGATTCCGGATAATCACCGCTTCCAGCAGGGAACGATTATAGATTGCACCGTAATCGATATAAGCAACACTTTCAGGGAAATCCACTGTTCCATAGCCATAGATACCACTGCCGCTGACAGCGACTGTACCGTCACGAATAACAGGATTCTTAAAAGTAGTATTGATAACCCAGCCATTAAGATAGGAAATTCCGCCTACAGCTTCTATGTTCAAATGATTACAGCCGTAAAATGCATAACCTCCGATATGTTCCAGACTGTCAGGAAAAGAAATCGTTTCCAGATAGGTGCAGTTATTGAAACTTCTGCTGGCGATGCCCTTTATCCCCTCCGGAAGAACCGCATTTGTAACGGTATTGTCACAGCCGATAACCCATTTATCTGCATATTGGATGCCTGTCTGATTCTTAATCAAAGGCGTTGACTGAAAGGCATGAGAATCGATGGAAACAAGGCCATCCGGCGTATTGATGGAAGTCAGAGCCGTCAAGGCGAATGCATAGCTGTCAATCGCTTTCATACTTTCCGGAAGTGTGACGGAAGTCAAAACACCACAAAAATAAAAGGCTTGTTTACAAATACGTGTGAGTCCTTCCGGAAGGGAAACAGATTCCAGATAGCGGAAATCAAAAAATGCATTTGTTCCGATGCTGGTAACACCCTGTTCAATAATGATTTTTTCAGTACTTTTGTAACTGCTCCATGGATATTTGTCTGTATCATAATTCGGCATTGCTCCCGAACCGCTGATAGTCAGTGTCGCATTGAGCACATCATAAGACCAAGTGAGATTTTCACCGCAAGTTCCTGTTTTGATAAGATTTTCATCTGTACTCATAGCCTGTTCGGACACAACGGAACGGATTTCTCCGGCCTGAACCGGAATATTCTGTACACACATCAGCAGAGCGGAAATCACTGCTAAAATTCCGGTTAGATTAATTTTCATGACAGAATCCCCCTATAAAAATAAAATATTTACAATATATGGCCATGAATATTATATCACATTGATAATTATTTGTCAAGATAGCTTTCAGAACAATTCGGAAGGATTGATAAAACAGTCAAGCATACTATTGACCTTTATCATATTTTTCCGGAATCCGATAAAAAATAAACTGAAAAAACTGTTCCCGTTCCTGACTGGCTTTCCACTTCGATTCTGATGTTATGATGTGCCTCTGCAATGCATTTCACGACAGCAAGCCCGATGCCTGCACCGCCTGTACTGCGGTTTCTGGACTTATCCGCCCGATAAAATCTTTCAAAAATATGAGGAATATCTTCTTCCGGTATGCCAATACCTTTATCACACACCTGAAGCAGAACACCTCTTTCCGTATTTCCGGCTGAAACGGAAATTTCTCCGCCTTCTTCGGAATACTTGACGGCATTAGAGAGCAGATTTGTCACTATCTGCATGATTCTGTCCTTATCGGCACAGACGGAGACTTCTTCGCAGGAAAGCAGACAGCGTATATTTTTATCTTCCAGTTCTTTTTCAAAA
>JAFUWP010000304.1 GCA_017483405.1 Oscillospiraceae bacterium
GAGCACCAGCTCTGCACCGTAAGCCTTCATCAGATTGCGGCGTTCGATGCTCATGGTTTCCGGCATGGTGATGATTAATCTGTAGCCTCTTGCTGCTGCAACAGCGGCCAGACCGATACCAGTATTACCGCTGGTCGGTTCAATCAGAACGCTGCCGGCTTTCAGTAAGCCCTTTGCCTCTGCATCATCAATCATAGCGCGGGCGATTCTGTCCTTGACAGAGCCGGCCGGATTGAAATATTCCAGTTTGCCTAAGATAACAGCCTGAAGCTGATTGTTCTTTTCAATTGTTTTGAGCTCCAGAAGGGGAGTATTGCCGATTAAGTCGCTGAAACGCTGATAAATTCTGCTCATGATAAAAAACTCCTTTCAAAAACCTGTTTATCCAGATAACATAGATAGTACTTATTTCCTATCTGTTTAGTATGCATATATTATAGCACAATCAAAACTATTTGTCAATAGTTTTTTTATAAATTTTTTTTGAATTATTATTTTCACATCGGCCTGATAAAAGTGCCCCGTACCGGAACAGTACAGGGCATAGAAAGACTATCAGAAATCGGTTTCCTCATCGTTCTTGAGGTCTTCTTCAAGGGCATCAGCTGCTTTTTCAAATGCATCACCAAGAGCATCCGCAGCGTTTTCGACCGTTTCGGAAACGGTTTCCTTTACCTGTTCGGCTACTTCCTGAGCGGCTTCGGCAGCGGCATCGAGGGCATCATCATCGGGAGCGGAGATTTCTTCGTCCTCGGTTTCTTCGTCATCGTCACCGCCGTAGTTATATACATCATTCATGAAGTCATCATCATCGAATTCGGAGCTGTCGAAACGCATTTTATTTTTCTGACGGCTTTTCTGGAGCACCAGAACGACAGCGGCAGCAGTAGCAACAGCAGTAGCTACGATAATAGCTATAATTTTCCAGTTTTTCATAAAAATTATCCTCTTTTCTCCGCAGAAAGAAATGATTTCACAATTGCAGAACTGCTGCGGACAGCTCTTTTTCATGTTTACAAGATTTATTATACCACATCTATTTTTAAATTTCAATAGTTTTTCTATTTTTTCAGAAATTTTTCACATATTTTTGGTCAGATACATCAAAATCGAAATGGCCGCAGTCGGAGCGGTTTCACAGCGCAGAATCCTGTTTCCCAGCCATACACGGTATAATCCGGCCGAAACTGCCTGCTGTGCCTCATCTTCCGAGATGCCCCCTTCGCTCCCGATAAACAGGCCGATATTTGTTTGCCCGTCAAACGGAATTTCTCCGAACCGGATGCCCCCCTGTTCTTCATAAAGCATGATGCTCAAATCCTGTTTCTGCATGGAAGCGAGTGCCTCTTTCCATGTGTGCAGAGGATGGACTTGCGGAATGATGCCCCGTCCGGATTGTTTCGCCGCTGAAACTGCGATTTTCTGAAGTCGTTCCTGTTTCTTGCTGAATTCTTTCTTATCCGGCCGTGCGATACAGCGTGAAGTCAGTACCGGAACAATCTCACAAGCACCGAGTTCCGTTGCTTTCTGAACGATTTCGGCAAGTTTGTCCTGTTTCGGAACAGCCTGATATAACGTCAGATGAATGCTCGGTTCTGCCGCGCAGGGATGAATTTCCACCGGATGCAGATAAACTTCCGATTCTGTAATTCTTGTAATTTCGCACTGATAGTCGATTCCGCAGGAACAGACCGTCAGCATTTCGCCGGTGCGCATCCGGAGCGAACGCCCGATGTGTCGGGCATCTTCTCCGGTGATGATGATTTCCTGTTCATTGGCATGTTCTGTAAAAAATCTAGGCATACTGTCACCTCCGGTTATTACATACAGCAGTAATATTTATCATCTATCTGGAATAAA
>JAFUWP010000305.1 GCA_017483405.1 Oscillospiraceae bacterium
TCAGGAGGCGAAACCAATGGAAGAAATGGATTCACAGCAGCAGACGGTTTCGTCTGTCGCAGGTAAGTGATTCAGGCGGAAACTGTAAACTCGGAGCTGTCCCTCCGGTTTCATTCCCTGAGGTTTTAGTACCGTATCAAAATTCTGCGATTGAGCCGAAATTCGTCTAGTTCAGAATATACTCTTAAAGTTTCAGTGCCGTATATCCTGAACCCTCTGCTAAGGCTTAATCATGGCGAACGAAACTTTTATATAGCATGTTATCCGAAATTATCAGAATCGAGGTACACTCCCATGAGAAGTGCTGCTTTATAAAATTTCTGCGAAAGACGGGATGCGTATGAAAAGTGCTATGAAACAAATTCTGAAAAAACCTTAGTTGAAAGGCGCGTGTGACCGATGCACAATTAAGTCTCTGCAAAAGAACTTTTCATCAGCTTTTTGAATCTGGTGATGTACAGGCCGGATTTCCGCTGATACCCCTACAACTGAATAACAACTAACTCCCGATGAACGTGAATTATCAATCGGGAGTTTTTTATGCTGTTCAGTCCCATATACCACACGCAAGCAGGAGCATCCGGTTATGTTCAATGCAGAGATATTCGTGGTCTGATACCCAGTATCCGCCCAGTTCGATGCAGGATGCCTCCGGAAGAAACTGTTTCAGAAACGGAATATCATAAAATTTGCCCCTTCTGAAATAGCAGGGAAGATAGCTTTCAAAATGTTTCAGAATAGCAGGAGCAGAGACTTCTTTCAGGCGCAGTTCCTGATAGCCGTAATCTTCACGGATTCCGGATTGCAGAAGTTTCCGGCGGTGTTCCATATCAGAACCGTCAAGCTGATACCCCTCATAGCAGTTTTCCTCCGTCAGGAGACACTGCATCAGTGCGGATAAAAAATGATTCTGAATATATCCTTCCGGAAACGTCAGCAGAAGATAGTGACATCCGGCCGGCGGTTTCAGATTCCATTCCTCCCAGAGAATTTCTGTTTTCTGCCATTCCAGAGAAAGGGCAGTCTGTTCGGCGAATTCATAATCCGTGAAAAATTTCCGGAGTTCCGGAAGATGTTTCTGAAAGTTCATAAAATTCTCCTAATCATCATAATGACCCTTGCATTGTGTGATGATAATATTATCATTTTCAATCTGATAAACAAGGCGGTTGCAGTCATCGATTCTTCTGCTCCAGCTGTCGGGAATATATTTCAGCGGTTCAGGCTTGCCGATTCCCTCAAAATGATTCCGGCTGATGTCTTTATAATAACAGATGAATCCGTTTCAGGGTTTTCTTATTCTGTGTCTGCCATTCAAGATATTCTTCCCATGCGCGTTCGGTGAAAGTAATTTTACTCATTTTCCATAGTTTCCAGTTCTTCCATTGTTTTGACGATGACTTTGCCTTCCTGCAACTGCTGAAAGCTTTCTCGGAGTGCTTTCAGGTTGCTTTCCGAATAGAACGGGTCAACGGAAACCTCAAACGGAATTCTTTTTTCCCGTGTCATTTTCTTGGCAAAGATGGTGAATGCTGTTGTCATGTTGATGCCTAATTCATTGCAGACAATTTCCATATTTTTCTTTAAATCTTCATCCATGCGAAAATTAACAGATACCTGTGCCATAATCATCACGCTCCTTTTCTGTATTATATCATAAAATAACGCTGATGTCAATACACCAGCGTTATTTTTGATAATTATATCTGATAATCCAGCTTTGCGGTGAACAGTGCAGTTTCCAGTGCCATTGCGAGACATTTTTCAGCCTCTATGACCTTAGCACTGTCCTGTATCGCGAACTGTAAGGCCAGACCGAACAGAATCGGAATCTCATGGAACGTCTTACAGAATTTTTTAGCTGTCGGATATAGATTTTCCCAGAGCGAACGGTTAGAAAGTATCAGGTCTTTTTCATCGAATCTTCCCCAGATTTTATAATTTTCATCGCCGAGATGACCTACGCAGTCCGCGGCATACTGATGAATATCCGGAATTTCGGCATCCGGCGCGATATGATGATAGATTCCGGCCGCCAGACTCCAGACGGAATACTGATTTTCCAGCAGAAAATAATTCAGATTATCTCCCATATAGTAGCGTGTACCGTTTTTGCATCCGATTTCTATCAGGGCGGATTGTATCGGAATTCCCTGCTGTCCGGCGATTTCGCGGACAGTCATCTGACAGCTCATACCGGCGAGACTGCTGCAAGTCAGAAGTAACGAATCGACATTCAGTCTGCCGTCCGGTTCGCGGATGGCTTCAAAGATTCGATGATAGATTTCCTTTGCGCCGAGCTGTGCGCCAATCAGCGGATTTTGTTCGCGCTGTTTTTCAATCTGTTCAAAAAAGATTTCATCTATTTTTTCCTGATTCATGCAGAATGCACCTTCTTTCAGTGACTGAACTTCATTTTGAGCATGTTGTGCTTCAAATCCCAGAGTTTCTGCGACAAATCAACATAATATGTCTGCGGATTCTCGAAACGCTTGACTTCTTCCCAGAGGGTTTCGAGCTGGTCTTTGCAGTAGGCCTGAATCTCCGGCAGGGAAGGGCTTTCGTAAACACATTCGCCGTTTGCGAATATCGGAACTTGTAACTTCTTCGCCGTGAAATCCGTGACTGTCTTTCTCTTGTAAGTGTGAACAGGGTCGAAGATTTCATAAGGCTGACTGTCATCAATCACTTCATCATGAAGGGTCAGTACGTCCGCGATGGCCTTTCCGGATTCGTTATCGTAAAGTCTCCAGAGCGTCTTGAAAGATGGGTTTGTGATTTTGATAATATTTTCCGAAATCTTGATTTTCGGGATGATTTCGCCGTTCTCCTCAACTGCCGATAATTTATAGACTCCGCCGAATACCGGTTCGGATTTGGA
>JAFUWP010000306.1 GCA_017483405.1 Oscillospiraceae bacterium
ACAGAAGAAGATTAACTATAAGCATATAAGAGGTGATTTTTTATGACAGCAGAAGAAAAAATCAAAATCGCAGTCAAGGCACTGGATTCCAAAAGAGCCGAAAATATTCAGGTGCTCAAAGTCAGAGATTTGACTATCTTAGGTGATTATTTCATCATCGCCAACGGTAACAGCACCACCCAGACAAAGGCACTCGCCGAAGAAGTCGAATTTCAGCTTTCTCAGAAAGGTGTAGAACCCCATCATACCGAAGGCATGAATGGTTCTAACTGGTATATTCTGGATTATACCGATGTGATTGTGCATGTTTTCTATCAGGAGACAAGAGAATTCTATCGTCTCGAACAGCTCTGGGCGGATGCCGAACAGGTCGATATTTCTGACCTGATTATCAAAGAAGGCGAATAACAATGCCGGAACAAGGCAAAAAAATCGTCATCGGAATCGGCGGTTATCTGATTCTGAAACAGATTATGAATGTCATATTCGGAGCAGGGATTTTTACAACATTTCTGCCGGTGGTGATTGCTGTATTTCTGTATCTGAAACTCTGGAAATATACGAATTATGCCGCCGCAGTCATCCTGATGCTGATTGTCCTGCGCTATCTTCCGGATAATCTCCGAGGTCTGCCGGATACATGGCTGTATCTGACAGAAGGGATTCTGGACATCGGCGCATCCGTGATGCTGATTCGCTCCGAGGATGTCAAGGCATATTTTAATCAAACTGAATAAGGCTTTCAGGCCTTTTTATAAGAAAGAAGGAATTTTTTTCATGAACAAGTACGATTACGAAAAAATTGAAAAGAAATGGCAGAAATACTGGGATGAGCATCAGACATTCCATGCTGAAAATGACTATTCCAAGCCGAAATTTTATGCGCTGGTAGAATTTCCCTATCCGTCCGGACAGGGTCTGCATATCGGCCATCCGAGACCTTATACGGCCATGGATATTGTCGCCAGAAAAAGAAGACTCGAAGGCTATAACGTGCTGTTCCCGATGGGCTGGGATGCGTTCGGCCTGCCGACTGAAAATTTCGCCATCAAGAACAAGATTCATCCGGCAATCGTAACGGAGAATAATGTTGCAAGATTCAAAGGCCAGCTGAAATCTCTGGGCTTAAGCTTCGACTGGGACAGAGAAATCAATACGACTGACCCTGATTATTTCAAGTGGACACAGTGGATTTTCCTCCAGCTGTTCAAAAAGGGACTGGCCTATAAAAAAGAAATGGCCGTTAACTGGTGTACTTCCTGCAAAGTCGTGCTCGCGAATGAAGAAGTTGTCGGCGGATGCTGTGAACGATGCGGCGGCGAAGTCATCCGTAAGGTCAAGAGTCAGTGGATGCTCAAAATTACAGAATATGCCCAGCGTCTGATTGATGATTTATCCGAAGTCAATTATCTGGATAAGATTAAAGTCACTCAGACAAACTGGATTGGCCGTTCCGAAGGCGCAGAAGTCGATTTCGATACCACTGCCGGAGATACCCTGACAGTTTATACCACCCGTCCGGATACGCTGTTCGGTGCAACTTATATGGTTATCGCGCCGGAACATCCCATGATTGAAAAGTGGGCGGATAAGCTCACCAATATGGATGCTATCAAGGCATATCAGGAACTGGCCGCTAAGAAATCCGATTTCGACAGAACCGAAATGAATAAAGAAAAAACCGGTGTCCGGCTCGAAGGTGTAAAGGCCATCAATCCGGTCAACGGCACGGAAATTCCGATTTTCATTTCTGACTATGTTCTGATGAGCTACGGAACAGGCGCAATCATGGCCGTACCGGCGCATGATGACCGTGACTGGGAATTCGCAAAGGTATTCAATATCCCGATGATTGAAGTCGTAGCCGGCGGCAATATCGAAGAAGCCGCTTTCACGGACTGCGCGACCGGTGTGATGGTGAATTCCGGATTCCTGACAGGCTTATCCGTGGAAGATGCCAAAGTCAAAATCAAAGACTGGCTCGAAGAAACCGGCAAAGGCCATCGTAAAGTGAATTTCAAGCTCCGTGACTGGGTGTTCAGCCGTCAGAGATACTGGGGCGAACCGATTCCGCTCGTCAACTGCGAGAAATGCGGCTGGGTAGCCATTCCGGAAGAAGAACTTCCGCTCCGTCTGCCGGAAGTCGAAAGCTATATGCCTACTGATAACGGCGAATCTCCGCTTTCGACACTGGAAAGCTTTATCAATACCACATGCCCCT
>JAFUWP010000307.1 GCA_017483405.1 Oscillospiraceae bacterium
CTCTGTTCGGGATGGTGAAAGATTCCAGACACCGCACCAGAGCCATCGCAACGGGAGACAGGGAAATTCAGATTTCCAGAGAAGCGTTTCAGCTCCTCACCAGAATTCAGGATGAAGTGCATCGGTATTCGGTAGCCTATATGCATCAGAAGCATAAGAAATACAGTTTTGCATCGGATTTGCTACAGGTGCAGGGCATCGGAGAAAAGACGGTTCAGAAACTTTTGCTGTATTTCAAGACCAGAGATGCCCTCTGGAATGCCGGTATTCCGGAATTGCAGAAAGCCGGAATTTCCCAGAAAACCGCCGAAAATTTATATTTCTATCTGCATGGAATGAAAGAGGAATCATCATGAGCGAATTATTGGAAAGACTGAAAGCCTATTACACGGCCTCGAAATCAAACAGCTTTGAATGGCATGATTATTATCCGAACAATATGCCGGATAACGGAAAAGAAGGCAGTTATACTTTTTTCTGGTTCAAAAAGAAAGATAAATTTGAATTCCTGAAATATACAATAAACTATATGAGCCGGTGCGATGAAGAAGGATGTTCGCATCCCGAAGAAGGTACAAAATATTATGTTCTGCATGAATTCAGGAAAGAATATGACAGGATTCTGAAAATTCCCGAACCTTCGGATGATTGTTTTCCTCTGCTTGAAGAACCGCCGGAAGGAGAATTTTCCTCAGATATTGTGAATCAGTTCGGCAGATTCCGGTATGTGTTCGATGATGAGGAAACTGCCAGAAAAGTCGTTTCTTCGGAGCTTTTTCAGATACTTTATCCGTATCTGTATGTTCTTTCGGAAGAAGAAGCACAGGAATGGAATGATTTTATTAAAGAATAGGAGTGTTTTGATTTATGAGAGTTATCACCGGAAAAGCAAAGGGCATTCGTCTGAAAACTTTGGAAGGCCTTGATGTCCGGCCGACTACCGACAGAGTCAAAGAGGGGATGTTCTCCGCGATTCAGTTTGAGATTTCCGGCGCAAGAGTGCTGGATTTGTTCGCCGGAAGCGGTCAGCTCGGCATCGAAGCCCTCAGCAGAGGCGCGAAGCAAGCGGTATTCGTTGACCAGTCCGCGGAATCCCTGAATATCGTCAAGGAAAATCTCAAAAAAACCAGCCTGATTGATTTTGCCGAAGTGCATCAGAAATCTGCTGAACAGTATCTCCGGCTCTGTCCGGATAACAGTTTTGATATGATTTTCTTAGACCCGCCTTACAGAAATCAGATTCTTGAAAAGATTCTTCCGGAAATCAGCCGGATTCTGAAAGAAGGCGGAAAAGTCATCGCCGAACATGAAATAAATTGCACTCTCCCTGAAGAAATTTCCAATTTGCTATTGCAAAAAAATTACTTTTATGGTAAAATAACAGTATCGGTATTTTTAAAAAAATCAAATGCAGAAGGGGAGAGAGAATCATGAGAAGGATTGCCGTTTGTCCTGGCAGTTTCGACCCTGTCACGCTGGGGCATCTGGATATTATTACAAGAGCATCGACACTGTTTGATAAGGTCATTGTGCTGATTTCCACTAACGCCACTAAGAAACAGGCAAGTTTTACCACTACCGAACGCATGATGATGATTGCAGATGCTACTGCACATCTGGATAATGTCGTGATTGATATTCTGGATGGTCTGCTTGTGGATTATGTCAAGCAGGTGCAGGCTGTCGCCATCGTGAAAGGCCTTCGTGCGGTCAGTGACTTTGAATATGAATTTCAGATGGCACTGACCAATAAAGTAC
>JAFUWP010000308.1 GCA_017483405.1 Oscillospiraceae bacterium
ATTACGTTCGGCATGGCGATTCCGATTATCATGGGACAGAATATCGGTACATGCGTAACTGCTCTGATTTCGAGTTTCGGTGTTAACCGGAATGCGAAAAAAGTGGGTGTGATTCATATCGCGTTCAATATCATCGGAACAGTATTTTTCCTGACACTTTATGAAATTCTGGATATGACCATTGGTTTTGCATTCTCGGATATGATAATTAATTCCGTAGGGATTGCCATTGTGCATACAGTATTCAATATACTGACGACAATTTTACTTCTGCCGTTTGCGAAACAGCTTGAAAAAATCGCGAACTGGATTCTTCCGGACAAGGAAACCGAACCTCAGCAGGAAGAACATGCACTTCTTGACAAGAGACTGCTGACAACGCCTTCCGTAGCTGTTACCGAATGTGATGAAGCCTCCCGTAAGATGGCAAAACTCGCAAAGGAAACGATGTTCATGAGCATCTCGCTCCTGACGGATTATGATAAAAAAAAAGCGGAAAAAGTATTCAAAAATGAAGACATGCTCGATGAGTATGAAGACAAAATAGGGACAACTCTGGTTCAGCTGACATCACAGGCGTTATCGGAGCATGACAGTCAGATATCCTCACGGGTGCTAAGAGCTATCGGAGATTTCGAGCGTCTGGGAGACCATGCTATCAATCTGGCGGATATTGCAAAAGAAATTCACGATAAGAAAATGCAGTTTTCCGACAGTGCTATGAAGGAAATGGATGTCCTGACCGAAGCACTGGAAGATATTCTGGAACGTG
Source organism: Oscillospiraceae bacterium (assembly GCA_017483405.1). Lineage (GTDB taxonomy): Bacteria > Bacillota > Clostridia > Oscillospirales > Ruminococcaceae > UBA3855. The sequence goes on from JAFUWP010000308.1 coordinate 773, forward strand.
CCTATCGTGTCTACAAGACAGTAGATGAAGCAGATGCCGCGGATATTGAACCTCTGGAACAGGTCATTGACTATCTGACAAGAGATATTAAAGCGAATCATGTCAAGCGTTTGCAGGCCGGAACATGTACGATAGAAACGGGCTTTGTGCTGGCGGATATACTGAACAATTTTGAGCGTGTTTCCGACCACTGCTCGAATATAGCAGTATCTGTCATTGAGACTTCGCACAGCACGTTTGAAACGCACGGATATTTAAACAAAGTCAAATTCGGCAACAAGAATTTCAATGATAATTTTGAAAAATTCTCGCATCAGTACAGTCTGACCGGTATCTGATATTCCACAGCCATGCAGAAAAATGCATGGCTGTTCTTGACATACAATCCGGAATCTGTTATAATATTAACGAGAGGAAACATTGCAGATTATGACAATATTTATAATTATCTATTATATTTTTATTAATATCATCGCGTTATTTCTGTATGGAACGGATAAGAAAAAAGCAAAAAAGCATCTTCGCAGAATTCCGGAAAAAACGCTGTTTGTTTCGGCATTTCTGGGCGGTGCGATGGGAGCACTCGCAGGAATGGAGCTGTTTCATCACAAAACCAGAAAAAATAATTTCTGGATGATAAATATCCTCGCGCTCGTACTGCATGTATTTGTAATGTATTTTCTTCTGTTCCGTATGCCATAATTGAAACAGAATTAGATTGGAGTTATCTTTTTATGCAGGATGACAGAATAAAAGCATGGCAGTATTTCAGGGATTTGTCTGTCAGGGAATTTACAGTGCCGGAAACTGTAAACCGCATTCAAAACCATGCTTTTTATGATTGCAGAACACTGAAACAAGTTATCTTTCCGGAATATATGGAATCACTCGGCGACAGCGCATTTATGAAATGCTCCGGACTGCCGGAAATCCGTCTGCCGGAAGGTCTGGAAGAAGTTCCGGAGGAAAGCTTTTCCGGCTGTTTCAGCCTGCGGAAAACAGAACTGCCGGATTCCGTACAGACTATCCGGAACAGAGCATTTTATCACTGCACATCGCTTTCGGAAATCCGTTTTCCGAAGAATCTGAAAACTATCGGATTCAGCGCATTTGAACGATGCACCAGCCTGAAAAATGCCGTCATTCCGGAACAGGTTACGGAAATCGGCACAAGAGCCTTTTCCGGATGCTGGAATCTGACATCGGTACAGTTGCCGCAGGGGATTGAAAAAATTCAGAAATGGGCATTTTCGGACTGCTGGTGTATGGAAAGAATTCAGCTTCCGGAAAGCCTGACCGAACTCGGCGAAGGCGCATTCATGAACTGTGTCAGCCTGAAACAAATCCGGATTCCGTCCGGCCTGAAGGAAATCAGCCGGAATGCATTTCTCGGATGCGCCGGCCTGACACAGATGCACATTCCGGAACATGTCAGAAAAGTGCATGAACATGCATTCTCCTGCTGTAAACAGCTCAAAAAGCTGGCGATTCATGATTCTACCGAGTGCGGAAGTTCCGGCTTGTTTGATGAAATCCGTCTTCTGCATCTGTACCGGAACGGATGCCATGTCCGGATTGAAATTCAGGAAGAAAAAGATTCAGACGAAAATCTGCTGTTCCGGTTCTGGTCAGAAAAAGATACCGCACGGAGAAAAATCTTTTTCCGACAGCTTCACAATCCGGCATATAAAATCCCCCTTGCGGTGCTGATGACCGTCACCATGCCGGAGGATAACAATATCTATAAAAAATATATTCATGAGAATTTCAAAGACGTTTCCAAATTCCTGATTCAGAATCATGATGAAGACAATATGGGCAAGCTCCTGATGCTGGAAACCTGAAAAAATTTCCTGATATTTCCTGTATGATTTTCTGATTTGCCGGTTATACTATCTGCGTGGACGGCATCGGCCGTACGCAGAAAGAGGTATCACCATGAACAACAGTATATGGGATAAAATTTGTCTGACGCTGCTGATTATCGGCGGTATCAACTGGGGGCTTGTCGGCATTTTTGAATTTGACCTTGTGGCATGGCTGTTAGGCGGTTCGGCATCCATTCTGAGCAGAGCAGTTTACATTCTTGTAGCTGTCTCGGCGGTATGGTGTACAACGCTGTTATTCCGTCTGGATGACCACGAGAATCGAAACCAGATTCACTCAGTCGGCTAGTCCTGAAAAAAAGAAAATGCCCTGTTCCTGTGAGATGGGAACAGGGTGTTTTATTTTTCAGAAATCTGAAACTTACGCATTCAGAAGCTTGGCCAGATGAGATTTCTTTCTGGCTGCGTTGTTCTTGTGCAGCAGATTCTTTGCACAAGCCTGGTCAACACGCTTGATAGCATACTTGATAACAGTTTCCTTATCAGCAGCGTTGTTAGCGGCAGCGAGTTCAGCCTTCTTGATAACTGTCTTGAGATTAGACTTTCTTGCCTTGTTGGCAGCAGCCTTAGTCTTATTGACCTTTACTCTTTTCTTGGCAGATTTGATGTTCGGCATTCCGGAAGCACCTCCTTGTAGTTATGATTCAGAAATAATCAAACGCATAAACCGCGTTTTTCCGGTACAGAATAAGAAAACAGGGAGACACGCCTGTTTCCGGACGGCACGACCGTCCAAACATCGTATACCGCACCTGAGTATTATTATAACATGAATAAGAAAGAAATGCAAGCATCTTTTTCACGTTTTTTTGCTGAAAATTTCTCCACTTTTTCGGCAGATTGCATAATTCAGAAAGGAGCAGAGCCATCATGAACGATTGCAGAACCGATTTAGCCTTAGAAAGTGTCTCCGGACTTGCGGAACAGCATACCGGATTCAGCCGGCATCAGCGCGGAAATTATTTTGAAATTACAGAAATCCGCATTACCGATGCCGAAACCGGCAAGGCACTCGGCAGACCGCAGGGGAATTATATCACGCTTTCAGGGGAATCGCTTTCGGGATTTTCGGAACATTATCCCGAAATGACAGAAGAATTTGCACAGGAACTGAGAAATCTTCTTCCGAAAGAAGGGCTTGTCTTTGTGGCCGGATTAGGAAATCAGCACATCACGCCGGATGCGCTCGGCGTTCAGACAGTTGAAAAAATCATCGCAACCCGACATTTACAGAAAGAGTTATCTCAGGAAGATGAAGATTTCTTAAAGCATCTGCGTCCGGTGAGCGCACTCGCCGGCGGCGTACTCGGACAGACGGGAATCGAATCCGCCGAACTGATTCAGGCAGTCTGCCGGCAGATTCAGCCGTCTGTCGTGATTGCTGTCGATGCCCTTGCCTGTACCGCTCCGGAACGTCTTGGCAGAACCATTCAGATTGCAGATACTGGCATTGCCCCTGGGAGCGGCGTTTCCAATCACCGGACGGCACTGAATCGGGAAACACTTGGCATTCCGGTTATCGGAATCGGTGTGCCGACAGTTATCAACACAAAATATCTTTCCGAAACCGCGCCGGAAATGACCGTTGCCCCCCGTGATATTGACAGGCTCATCACACAGGCGGCGCATCTTCTGGGATGTGGCATCAATCTTGCTGTTCATCCGGAAATGCGCTATGCAGATATTGCCAATTTCTGAATTTCTTTTTATCTTTTTTTCACAAATCTTATTGACAAATCATGAAAAATATGTTATCATAAAATTATCAAGAGAATTTTTTAAACACAATACTATGAAAAGAGGACTGATTATCATGAAGAAATTTCAGAAAATGATTTCAGCTGTCACCGCCGCCGTTATGACCTGTTCTATGGCCGCTGTAGGTTCGGTATTCTCATCCACTGCCAGTGCCGCAGACAAAACAGCCATTGACATCGTCAATGAAATGGGCATGGGCTGGAATCTGGGCAACACATTCGACTGCTCCGGCGGTTCTGAGACTTATTTCGGCCTCGGCTGGGTTGCTGATGAAAACGGCAACATGGGTACAGGCTGGATTGATAAGGCTAGCTGGAATGCCAATTCCACCGAAACTATGTGGGGCAACCCCATCACCACAAAGGCTATGATTGATGCCGTTCATGCCGAAGGATTTGATTCTATCAGAATTCCTGTAACGTGGTTTGAAAACTCCGACCCCGAAACTTATGATATTGATGATGCTTATCTTGCCCGTGTCAAGGAAGTTGTCGATTATGCTTATGATAACGGCATGTATGTCATCGTGAATATGCACTGGGACTGCTCCGGCGGAAATAATTCCAAATACTGGCTCGATGCCGGCATGAGTGCGCTCCCCCGTTACAAGACGATGTGGACAGAAATCGCAAATTATTTCAAGGATTATGACAATCATCTCGTACTGGAAAGCATGAACGAAGTGCCGTTTGATTACACTACACTGAATACGTTCAATCAGACGTTTGTGGATGTTGTCAGAGGCACTGGAAGCGGAAACGCTGACAGACTGCTTCTTCTGGCCGGCGCAAACGATGACCTGACAAAGACCTGCAATCCGGAATACAAACTGCCGGATGACAAGATGATTGCTGTTTCGATTCATTATTACTATCCGTCCATCTTTGCCGTAGCAACTAAGGATTCCACATGGGGCTACACTGACAAGTGGGGCACAGATTCCGAAAAACAGAACGTCTATGACCTGTTCGCTAAGATGAAGGCTTACTATGCTGATGAAGGCATTCCGGTCATTCTCGGTGAATATGGTGTTGTTACCAACGAAAACGGCGGAAAAGACCATGACAGCATTGTATCTTATCTGGATACCATTGCATCTTCCGCACTGGCAACAGACGGCGTGACCGCATTCCTGTGGGATGCCGGAAACGCTGGCGATATGCAGTATTTCGACAGAAAGAATCTGACATGGTTCAATCAGGATTATGCCGATGTTTACAAGAATCTGAGAGAAAACGGCACAAGCCTCGAATTTGAATACAATATCACAAAAACAACAGAAACATCATCCTCCGCAACGGTAACGCTGTCCGGTGACCCTGATTATTCTATTGATTTAGCTCCATACGCCGGAAAAGGCATCACCATCAAGCAGGTGATTCTGAAAGGCGAAGCAGGCGGCGGATGGGGACTTTCCCTGCCGGCAACCAATCCTGACGGAAGCAACAGAAGCTGGACTTCCGAAGCCGGTCAGACCGGTGCTGACGGCACTGTTACTATTGATATTGATGGTATCTTTGAAGGTGACAACGGCAGTGAAGAATATGTTCTGTCCTTAGCCGGCAATATCGGCATTTCGCACTGGTGGGGCGATGGCCAGACTCTGGAATCCGTCACACTGGTATTCGATAAGGAAATTACTTATACTTCTATGGATGTTTCCGTAACAGCAAAACAAAAGGAACAGACTGCTACTGAACCCGTTACCGAAGAAGAAACAACCGAACCTGTAACAGAAGAAGTAACCGAAACCACGGAAGAAACTACCGAAGCTCCCGAAGAAACTACGGAAGCACCGGAAGAAACTTCCGAAGCATCCGGCCTGACTGTAACAAAATACGGTGATGCCGATGGTTCTGGTGAAGTGGATATTCTGGATGTTATCACCGTAAACAAAACAATTCTGGGTAAGGAAGACTTATCCGAACAGGGACTGGTGAATATTGACTTCAATAAAAACGGCCGTCCCGATTCTGAAGAAGCACTTGCTATCATGAAGCGCATTGTTTCCTTGCTGACAGACGAAGACCTTGCTAATTTCAAAAAATAATCAAGTGAATAGCAAAAGCCTGCATCGCACAAGATGCAGGCTTTTTTTACTGATGATTTTAATTTTTTTCGAGAGTACCGTGAGAAAGGGATTTCAGATAAGCATGAATGAATCCATCTAAATCGCCGTCCATGACAGCATTGATATTGCCGTTCTCGAAACTGGTTCGATGGTCTTTCACAAGGGTATACGGCATAAAGACATAAGAGCGAATCTGTGCGCCCCAGCCGATTTCCTTCTGAACACCCTTGATGTCGGAAATCTTATCGAGATGTTCGCGCTCCTTGATTTCGACCAGCTTGGCAACCAGCATTTTCATAGCATAATCGCGGTTCTGATACTGGCTTCTCTGCGTCTGACAGGAAGTGACAATTCCTGTCGGCTTATGAATCAGACGGACGGCGGAGCTTGTCTTGTTAACCTTCTGACCGCCTGCACCGCTGGAGCGGTATACTTCCATTTCGATGTCTTCGTCACGGATTTCGACCTGAATGTTATCATCCATTTCGGGCATGACTTCGAGAGCCGCGAAAGAAGTATGTCTTCTGCCGGATGCATCAAACGGCGAAACACGGACTAATCGGTGAACACCGGCTTCGGATTTGAGATACCCATAAGCATTTTCGCCTTCGACCATGATAGATGCGCTTTTGAGTCCGGCTTCTTCGCCATCGAGGTAGTCCAACAGCTGAACTTTAAAGTTATGACGTTCTGCCCAGCGGTTATACATACGATAGAGCATTTCCGCCCAGTCCTGCGCCTCTGTACCGCCTGCGCCGGCATGGAATGTCAGGATAGCATTTTTGCTGTCATATTCGCCGGACAGAAGGGTTTCGAGATTCTTATTTTCAAGAGCCTGTTTGAAATCGTTCATTTCGGTGACGATTTCGTTCTGCATATCTTCGTCTTCTTCCTCCATGCAGAGTTCAATCATGGTAAGAATATCTTCCAGACGGGACTGCATTTTTTCGTAATCCGTAATTTTATTTTCGAGCTGTTTGGTTTTTTGCAGAACTTTCTGAGAATTTTCCAAATCGTCCCAGAATCCGGCATCAGTGGCCTGTTCCTGCAAGTCTTTGAGTTCTTCTCTGGATTTCTTGATATTGAGTACTTCACCGAGTTCGTCAAGTTCTTTTCGGTAGCCGTTCATTTCGACTTTGAGTTCGTCCAGTAAAATCATTGCGATACGCTCCTTTTTTATGTGATGATAATAATAATTATATTATATACTGTTTTCCGGAAAAAAGCAATAGTTCTGCTACAAAATACCGGAAAGGCAGGCAATCCAGCCGCGGGCGAGTTCTTCCTGACCGATAAGCGTGGGATGTGTGCCGTCAAGGGTTTCGTAATAGACCTGACTGGCGGACAGGTCAGCGACTTCACATTTATGTTTCTGCGCCAGAAAACGGATAGATTCGTTATATTCTTCGAGAGGGATGCCGGAAAATTCCTCCGGAAACTGCCAGTTCTGAATCCTTGCGTGATAGGTTCTTGCAATTGTACCGCAGATAATCCGCGCATTGGGATAATTATTTTCAATGCGCTTGAGCATGAGATGATAAGCATCTTCAAAATAGATGGGATTTTTCCAGAAGGGGAATTTCTTCTTGATGGGCACACCTCTGCCGAAATCCTTGATGCCCATATAAATCAGGACAACATCGGGAGCGATATTGCCGTTATGGAGCAGTTCAGTGCGTTTGATGCTGTTGCCGGCATAGGGATGTTTTCCGGCGACACAGCTTCCGGCGTAGGAATTATTGACACAGATTCTTCCGCCGAAATGCGTGATGACTTTTGCCCACCAGACATCGCTGACATAGCGCATCGCATTTTTCTGAAGATTTTCATAATCATAATGCACGCGATAGCCTTCCGGCTGTGTGCCGACAAATGAACTGATAGAATCGCCCATAATGGAAAAATAAATCAAAGCAGTTTCCCCCTTTCTTATCTCGAAGATAGCGAAATCCAAAAAATCAGTGCAGTTCTGCAAGAATGCTGTCCGGATTGCATTCCGGATTGAGTTTCAGTGCATCTTCACGGGTAAATGTTCCGGAAGTATAAAGTTTCTGAATTGTTTCTGCATCGACAGGCGCACCCTCATAGTATTCCTGCGCCCATTCCAGAAATTCTTCTGCTGACTGCGCAATATAACCGAGCAGATAGGCCTTTCCGCCGTCATTATCCGGAAATTCGTTCTGATACCATTGCCCTGTATCGTTAAGATACCACATAAAAAAAGTAGCTGTTTCGAGTTCATCTTCGGTGAACAATCCGAGCAGTTCTTCCGGTACACCGCGATACAGATGAGGAAAAAAATCAGCATCCGGCAGGTATCTGGCAAACTGATTCAGTTCGTTTTCGTGGTCGAATCCTTTTATCATAACCGCATTTTCTGAAAAACAAATCTGCATTTCGTCACCGCCGCCGTTATGGAAAAGATACCAGAGAGCACCATTTTCAGAAATCTCACTGCTGATAAGCCTGAGCCATGCATCTTCCGGAGCGGGAATCAGTGCGGCATCCACAAACAGAAAAATATCCAGATATTTTTTCAATTCTTCAGGATTCAGATACTTCATAAAAATTTACACCTGATTTCCGCCGTTTTTCTTCATGAGGAGTTTCAGGAATGCCGGCATCAGGAAGAAAATCAGGATATAGCCGACAACCATGCTCAATGCCAGAGATTTCAGGAACATGAGAATATAAGGCGGCATCGGCTGGCCGTGGCTGACAGCACTGTGATAGGCCATCAGAGTCATGCAGAGGGTAAGTGCCGGCGTATAAATCAGGTCAGAGATAAGGCTTTCGAGCAGTCTGGCTTTCATGGTATGGGGGGTCAGTCCGGCTTTTTCGACAGCGGCATCGCCGACTTTCTTCATCGGCACAAAAAAGCCGATAATCAGGCTGATAATTGTACTGATAACAAAATTAACCAGAAAGCTGGGAATCGTAAAATGTCCCGAAGAAAGCAGTCCCGTCAGTGACAGGCAAAAACTCATAGAAATTCCCATCAAGATACTCATCTGTCTGCCGATTTTTTTCATGTCCATAAAATAAATTCTCCTTTGATGATAAAAAAATTCTGATTAAATATAAAACTCCTGCATGGTATTCAGGCACAGGCAGGCGAGTTTTCCTCCGTCAAAACAAGCACCGCAGTCAATGCAGATAGTGCTTGCACCGTGATAGATTTCCGGAATTCCGCTGATTAAGGGAGTCGGTGTATGTCCGGTGATAAGAAAAATATTTTCGTCATCGAATAATCTGATATTCGGGTCAGCCCGTGTCAAAAGCAGTTCTTCGTTGGAATATTCGCTTAATTTCTTATCCTTGCGGAAATTGCCCAGTCCGGCATGAACCATGATAAAAGTCTTGCTTCCGACATCAACCGTTTCATACGGAGCGAATTCGGAAAGATATTCCAGAATATCATTCCGTTCATGTTTAGGAAGTTTCTGAAAGCCGGTAATAGTAGTAGTGCCTCCGTCATCCAGCCATGCAAGAACATCGTTCATATCTTCTGTAGTAAGTGCTTTGTCGATATTTTCCTCTGTAATGTCCATATTGAGCTTATCCAGCAGATAGAGAGCCAGAAAATCATGATTGCCCATAATGGGATACACATTAAAACGGGTCATCATATCTTTCAGCACTTCCATCGGCTGTTCGCCTCTGTCCACGACATCGCCGAGCACAAACAGGGTATCTCTGTCAGAAAGATGAATCAAATCCAGCATTTTTCTGTATTTTTCGTACTCGCCGTGAATATCTGACATGACATAATACATAGCATCGTCCTTTCAGGGATTTTATATTTATCATTTCATACATTGACAATTTTACCATATAATCCGGAATTTGTCAACCATCTGCGGAAAAAAGAAAGCGCCTGCCGGTGATTCATGCAGGCGCGCTCATTTTTTCCGCAGAAGAACGGCTGTGTTTGGTGCGTTTTTCCTGATACATGCAGTTATCCATTTCGTTCAGGAATGAATCAGTTGTATTTTCCGGATGATACATGCTCCTGCCGATGGAAAAGGAAAGCTGATACGGTTTCTTTCCGGCCTGATTGAATTGCAGAAGGGCATCACGAAGATGATTTTCTATCTGTATCAGGTCAGATTCTTGGTCTGTCTGCATCAGGATGATGAATTCATCTCCGGCGAACCGGATAGGGAGCACCTTCGCCGGAATGTTGAGCCGGATAATCGTGGAGGCATCCACAAGTGCCTCATCCCCGACTGTATGTCCGAACCGGTCATTGATGGACTTGAAATAATCCAAATCTATCATCAGACCGCCGGCGGAAGTCTGTTTCCGGCTGATTTGCTTCAGCACATGGTCGAGATAGTTCCGGTTATATAATTTTGTGAGAGGGTCGATATAAGACAATTCGTTCTGTAGGCTCATGTAGATGCCCACCAGTCCGAGTGCGGTACAGCACCAGCCAATCGAAAGGCCATAAATAATATACTGCGCTGTTGCACCGACAAGGATGGGAGTCAGGAACATATAAATCGGAAAGAACCTGTCCCGTCCGTAACGCTTATTGTAAAGATGCCTTGTAACAATACTGTATACCAGATAGCTCATCGTCACTGCATAGAAGATATAACCTCCGATTTGTCGGTGATAGAAAGCATTTTCATCAATATTGAACAAGAACTGAAATTTCAGATTCAGGATGACGGCAATCAGGCAGATAATCGCCGGAAAGCCCATCTTGAAGAATTTTTTCCGGATGCGGTTTTCATCATGATAGAGATGCAAATCGGCATACAGACACCACGAAAAGCAGTCAATGATATTCGCCACATACAGGAAAGAATTCCCCAGCAGATTCATGACATATACGCCCTGAACCTGACTCTGCCCGTCAAACAGGAAGGTGAGCATTTCAATCAGGCAGGCCAGAGCGGTATTGATAATCATCCCCGTAAAGAGCTTGTCACTGAGCTGTCGTCTCTGCCGGACAAGGTGACTGCTTATCAGGAGAATGACAAGCAGAGCGATGCCAAACAGATTTGTAATAATAATTGCCTGTAGATTCATGATGCTTATCATCTCCTGTTTCAGATTTTATAATATCATTTCTTCTTTGATACGGATACTTCCGGCCGGACGCTTGCCGACAGCGGACATATACGTTTTCAGAGCGGTGCATCTGCCGTGGATGGGGCAGAATACTCCGGCCGGAATGAAGATGCTGTCGCCTTTCTTGACGGGAACAGCACCGTCTTCGGTTTCGAGAGTTGCTTCGCCATCGAGAATCAGCAGATGACGGAAACTGTCATAATAGCCGACACAGCTTTCCCGTGCGGTAATTTTCTGCACGGTAAAGAAGGGACTTCGTTTCAGATACTGCGCAGTAAAGCCGTCACGGATAACCGGCGGTTCAGGAGGAACAATTTCAGCCGGTGTCAGTTTTGTGACATCCAGTGCTTTCTGCACATGCAGTTCCCTGCCTCGGTTATAGTCATAAATTCTGTAAGTAAGATTAGAACTTTGCTGCACTTCTGCCAGCAGAATGCCCTTGCCGATAGCATGAATCGTTCCGGCCGGAATGAAAAATACATCACCGGCCTTGACGGGTACATGACGCACCCAGTCCAGCAGAGTATCATGTTCAATTGCGAAACGGAACTGTTCTTTTGTGAGCGTATCCCGAAAACCGTAGATAATTTCGGCATCAGGTTCAGCATCAATAATATACCAGAGTTCCGTTTTGCCCCAGTCGGTTTCATTCTTCATAGCGTAGGCATTATCCGGATGAACCTGTACAGAAAGATTTTCTCTTGCATCAATCAGCTTTATCAGGACGGGGAATCTGTCGAATTTTTCACAGTGTACGCCGAGCGCATCCGGATTTTCCTTCAGGAACTGCGAGAGGGTCATGCCTTTGTACTCGCCAGAATCAATAATACTTTCGCCGTCAGGATGACAGGAAAGTTCCCAGCTTTCGGCGATTCTTTCGCTGTCGGAAATCTTTCCGAATTCTTTCAGGCGGTTTCCTCCCCAGATATAGTCTTTGCAGACAGGTTTCAGAAAAAATGGTTTCATGTTTTGTTCTCCTTTTCTTCTTTCTCGTAATTGGCAAGGGTTTCCCGTGTAGTTTCCGGAAGGGAAAATTCTTCCAGAAACGCTTCATAAGAGCTGTGATACACATTCAGGTCAATATACATTTCAGTGCAGTCTGACTGAATGCCGTCATATCCGGCGAGAATGCCTTCATCGGAATACTGCCAGAAACTCCAGTTCACAAAAGGCTCTTGATACGTGTTTCTGAACCAGAGCGGATAATCGCCGTATCCTCCGCCGAGAAGATAATGATAATAGGCTCTTGTCGTAGTATAAATAATCGGCTTGACATGATAATAAGCCTCCAGATTTTTGAGCAGTGCATTCAGAATTTCCTGTGTTTCTTTTCTGGAAAGCGGAGAAGTACTGTAATCGCCGTAGAATTCCAAATCGATAACAGGAGGCAGGCTGTTATCATTCAAATCACCGACAGTGCTGATAAAATTCTGTGCCTGTGTTTCGCCGGAGCTTTCAAAGCTAAAAAAGTGATATGCACCGGCATAGATATTTGTTTTTCCGACTTCCGACCAGTTTTCGCTGAAACAGGGGTCTTGATGGGAACTGCCTTCCGTTGCCTTGATGAATGCGAATGTGATATTCTGTCCGGCAATGACAGGCCAGTCGATATTCCCCTGATAACGTGAGACATCCACTCCCATGACGGGATATTTCTGAGGGTCTGGGATATTGGCGATGATTTCGCCGTTATAAATTTTTTTCAGCCGAATGGCATAAGGGATAATTCCGAATATGATGACGGCTGTCAGCAAAACGCCGATAATCCTTCCGTAAGCAGGCTTTCTGCCTTTCAAGATACCGTTCACTGTGCAATATCACCCATGACGATGCCTCTGCCGTTGGTGGCGAAGTAGACTCTGCCATAGACACGGCTGTCTCCGGTGATGAAGCTTGTCAGATTGCCGAACAGATGATTTTCATCATTGATGCGCTCCCATGTGAGGCCTTTATCGGCAGAACGATAGATGCCGTCTCCCTGACCGGCATCGCCCATCGCGTAGATGACCGGATAATCATTTTCCGATTTCGGCGCACCGAACCCGATAGCTCTGAAATCAATATTCTTGATGGAAGTGAAAGACTGACCGCTGTCTTCGGAATACATCAGGAGTGTACCACTGCACAGCCAGACATTGCCTTCTTTTCCGACAACTGTCTGAATATTCGCTTTATCGGCGATAAGCTGACCAGTAGATTCAAACTTGACACCGCCGTCAGCAGAAAGATAGAACATGCCATTATAGGCGGCATAGAATTTCTGCGGATTCACTCTGTCAGCACAAATCTGCGCGCCATAGCCTAAGCCCTCGACATAGTACCACTTATCATTCTGGATATTATACTGATAGATATTAGAATTGCCGGTATTGGCCGGAGTCCAGATAATGACAGAACCATCCGCACTCATGCAGACTCTGCCGCCCTCTACTTTTTCGGGGACGTTCGGAACGGGATTCCATGTCTGACCGCCGTCAGTTGTGAACCATAACGGCTTGAGTTTATCCTGAACAGCATAAACAGCACAGTCCGCATTTTCATAAGCGACATCCAAATCAGTAGGATTATTGCCGGAGGCACTTCCCATAAAATGCGCATCATCAGGGCAGACAGACACATCGAGATGAGAAAAGCCTGTCAAATCCCCCATGATAGAGTATAACTGCGGCTGACCTTCCTGATAATTCGGGGAAAGCATCTGATAAACAGCCGTTTCTTCGAGTCCGTAAGCGGCAAAAGAAATGACAACATCCTTATCAGAGCCTAAATCAGTGATATTTTCAGTACAGTAGATAGTCGCGCCAGTTCCGTACATGACCTCATCGGAATTGAACGGATTAATATTGATGTCCGCTGTCCACCAGCCTGTTTTGGCTTCATCGCGCCCCCATGTAAGCCAGTCAGCTTTCTGGACGTTCATAGTATAATGTTTTTCATGATTTTTGGTATCGAACAGGCCTTGCCATGTCTGACCGCCATCTGTAGAGCGATATACATTATCACCGTTATCCGACCAGTAGCCGAGTGTGCAGACCACAAGGGTATCCGGATTCTGCTTATCCGTGGAAACCGCACCGAAACCGCCGTATCTGCCGTCATCGAGATTGGGGGTAATATCCGTGAAAGCACCATCCTGATAGACGCAGACAGCACCATTCTGAGGACTCATATTAGGGCCGCAGTTATCGGAATAAGAAAGATATAATTTCCCATCCGTTGAGAATGCACCATGCAGAGGATACATACCGGCCAGATTTGTCGGGAGTGCGTTCCATGATGCACCGTTATCGGAGGAAGTATAAATACAGTTTCCGTCTTTCTGCGCAACACCGACATAAATATCATTATTAACAAGATTGAATTCTACCCATATAATACCGATGGCATTGCCTTCCTGAGAGTAATCGCCTTTTGTCGGGAAGGAATCGACTTCGCTCCAGTTTTTGCCGAAGTCTTCGGATTTCCAGAGTCCGGCATTTCGAGTGCCCATATAGATGATATTATTTTCCACCGGATTGACTTTCAGGCGTTCGCCCGTGCCTCTGCCGGAATTGTTTGCACCGCAGTCGAAGGGCATATCATGCTGTTCCCATGTTTCGCCGTAATCATCGGAAACGAGGACAGCCCCGTGATTGCCCATATACGTACCGCCGAGCGCATAGACTCTGCCGGCATCGACAGGGTCGGCGGCGATACTTTCAATGCCGATTAAATTCCAGTTATCCGAACCGAGATGGTCAGTAATCGCTTTCCATCTTTGTTCGGATTCGACCCATCTGTAAGCACCGCCGATGTCAGTACGCGCATAGATGAGATTTTCTTCGGCTTCGCTGTAGACGATGCCTGTCACATAACCGCCGCCGCCGATGGCGACATTACTCCATGAATAGGCATCCTCTGAGATTCTGGAATTTGTTTCAGGATTCGGCTGTTCCGTATCGGTGTTATCGCTCTGATTAGCGGAAGGTTCAGCGGAACTGTTTGCAGTTTCGTTATGACTGCATCCGGCAAGCATCAGAGCGGCGGCCAGACAGAGAGCAAACAGGATATATTTTTTTCTTATCATAAATCTGTCTCCTTTTTATTATTTATATTTATTTATGAATCAGAGGTTTCGAGAGTGATATGAAGCAGTCTGCTGACACCATCGCCCCACATCGGCTCGATGGGCAGGCCGATTTTCATGAGCTGACCGCCGGTATAGCGTTTTCCGTCAAGAAGATAATATCCCTCAGGGATAAGACCCTGCAATTTCAGATGTTTTCTGGCCTGATTGGCCTGATTGCGAATCTGGATGACAGTCACAAGGGTTTCGGTATGTTCCGTGCTGACAAACTGCCATGCAATCCAGAAATCATTATGCATCAAACGATAAAAGCGGCCTTCTCTTGTGAGATGGGAATACTGATGATATAATTTCAATTGTTCCTGAATCAGCTTGACATGTTTATCAGTCAGGCGCATCAGGTCGAGTTCATAGCCGAATGTTCCGGCAAGAGCGACATGTGCTCTGGTCATGAAATCGGTATGTCTGCCGACAGTATGATTCGGACATACGGAGATATGTGCGCCCATACAGGAGGGCGGATAACAGAGGGATGTACCAAGCTGAATTTCAGCTCTGTCGCAGGCATCCGTATTATCAGAGCACCAGATTTGCGGACTGTAGTAGAGCATTCCGCAGTCGAACCGTCCGCCGCCGCCGGCGCAGTTTTCAAGAAGTAAATCCGGAAAAGTTTTCAGCAATTGTTCCTGAAGTTCATACACGCCGAGGATATAGCGATGAAAGAATTCTTTCTGCCGGTGCGGAGGGAGTGTCGGACTGTAAGCCTCTGTAATCTGGCGGTTCATATCCCATTTCACGTAGGAAACATCAGCCTCATGGATAATATCGGCCATGCTTTTGAACAGATATTTCCGGACTTCGGGTCTGGTCATATCGAGAACGCACTGATTGCGTGAAAGTGTCATATCACGGTCAGGAATCTGTACTGCCCAGTCGGGATGTTTCCGGAACAGCATACTATCCTGCGAAATCATTTCCGGCTCGAACCACAGGCCGAA
>JAFUWP010000309.1 GCA_017483405.1 Oscillospiraceae bacterium
ATGGGCGAAGATACCAGCTCATTCAACAAGAAAAAGAAAGAAGATAACGAGCCGGAAATCAAGGGCGTAAAAGAATGGAAACCCAAAACCGCCAATAACAGAAAGAATTTTCTGAAAGACCTTCATAAAAAAGGCCTGTAATCAAACGCATCTTTTGCAGTTCCGCAGTGGAATCATGCGCTTTCTCCATTGCGGAACTGTTTTATAATAACAGGAGGAATTTTATATTATGGCAATTATCAAACGTGAAGCAGTTCTTGCTTCAGTCCGGAGTCAGCTGATGGCGAATCCGCAGAGAGGAACTATCCTGCTCCTGAATCTGCTGAAACTGTTTGCTGACAGAAAGGACGATGCTGAATTTGTAAAGGAAATCGCTGACCTTGCAAGCGATTTAGCGGCAGTTTCCATCGAATCGCCTTATGCGCAGTCGCCGCTGTTTGCACAGCCTGTGCCGATGCCGTACTTACAGGGGGGAAGTATTCCAGGCGGCAGTATTCCAGGGGTCAGCCTTCAGGTGCCGTCCTTTGCGGATGCAGATTCCGTTCAGCTCACAAAGAATCATCCCGAACCCAAGCAGAAACCCATCGCCGGCGATGCTGTTTCCGCACTCAGCCAGATGGGCGAAGATACAACTCAGTTCGTTAACAAGCAGTCCAATGAACCCATGATTGAAGGTTATGAAGAATGGACTCCCAAGCCTAAGAAAAACGGCAGAAAAGCCAATAATGCCCCAGCCGGCAATAATAAATAATCAGGAGAAAATCTATCATGACCGAAGCAGAAAAGAATAACATCATTGCTGATTTAGAAAAACAGCTCACCGGCGAAACGCTCCGTGATATGCAGTTTTTACAGGAACAGGCCGCTGTCTATGCGGAACAGGAAGACGGCGCAGAAATTTCCGAAGCGATTGTTCAGCTCGCGATGAGCAAAATGCCGCAGGAAAATCAGGACTATCTGAACAAGATGCTTTATCTTGACGGAAAGCGTCTGAATGTGATTTATCAGGAGGCCGTGAACCTGTCAAATCAGCATCTTACGGCAAAATCCCTCACGCTGACAGCGAAGTTATATCAGCATATCAAAGAAAATTTCAAAGAAACGGATACTTCCAGATTTTTCAGTTTCCGGAATCTTCTGGAATCAAATCTGTATTATCAGCTTTACAATCCGACTAAGAATCTTCTGAAAACGCCGTTTGATTTCACCAGATACATCACACTTCATGCGTATAACCTGATTGAAGTCCGCCGTACAGAAGAAGCCATTCCGGTATTACAGGAGGCAATCCGGCTGAATCCGGTGAATCCTGACCCGCGGTTTGAACTCGCAGAGGCTTATAAACTGCTCGGCAACCGGAAAATGCTTCTGGAAACTATCAAAGATACCGTTCCGGTATGTACATCGGCTTATGCCCTTGCAAGATGCTATACCAATATGGGATGGTACTGCACGGAACTCAAAGATTATAACAGCGCAGTCGCTTTCTATTTCGAGAGCATGATTTTCGAGAAACATCCGGCTGTCTCTGCCGAACTGCATCACATCTCGATGCTGACCGGCGCACCGATTACACCGCCGACCCGTCAGGAAGTTCTGAAAGCATTCGAGAAATACAAAATCCGGAACGGCGCGGGTGAAGAAACCATGCATGTTGTCACATCCCTGTCGAATCAGGCGATTGAACGCAAAAACTGGGCGGAAGCTGTCTATTATCTGTATGTCA
>JAFUWP010000310.1 GCA_017483405.1 Oscillospiraceae bacterium
CTTTTTTCAAACTTTTTGAAAAACTTTTTTCAGAAGCTTTTCTGAAAATGTGATTTAATCCTGATCTCCGAAGCTCTGCGACTCCCGTCCGGCTTGCGGCGACTTATCTATTATATCACATTTCAATCCGTTTGTCAAGACTTTTTTCAAACTTTTTTTGAAAATTTTCTTGGTATTTTTTGCTTCCGGGCTTTCGTCCGACAGCTTTATTATTATAGCATGTTTTTCCGGTTTTGTCAAGTAAAAAAGCGAGCTGAAAAAAGCTCACTTTTTATTAAATATTAACAATTTCACTTTGCGATTCTCTGCCGGATATAATCTTCGAGTAAATCAGCCGTTTTTTCGATTCCGAGCCTGCTGGTATTGATCGTAATATCATAGCCCTTGGCATCGCCCCACTGATTACAGCAGTAATAATTATGATACAATCGTCTGGATTTATCATGGCGATTAATAATATTTCTGGCTTCATCCTCATCAACATTACGGGATTCGCAGACTCTCTTGATTTTAGATTCCTCATCAGCGAGGATATAGAACTTAACCAGACACGGAAAATCCGAAAGCACATCATCTGCACAGCGGCCGACAATGACGAACGATTCACCGGATTCGGCTTTTTTCTGGAGATATTCAAACTGAATATTTGCGACATGTTCTTCAGGCGAACTGCTCAGGCCTCTGACGGTACGGGAAAGGAACGAACGTTTCGGAACTTCATCGAATTTCCGGAGTCTTTCAATATTTCCCATTTTTTCGGCGGCGATCTCATCAAGCAGATTTCTGTCATAATAATTAATATCGAAACGCTTGGCGAGCATATGTGCAATTTCTCTGCCGCCGCTTGCAAACTCACGGCTGACGGCAATAATTAATTGATCCATAATAAAAGCTCCTCCTTAGATGCTTACTTTTCTATAGTATAGCACAAAAAGAGGAGCTTTGTCAATAGATAATTTATGAAATTTTACAAATTATAAATTCGTAACATATCTAAGGCAGATATAGATTGTACTGATGAGCATAACAATCACCGTTGCAGGAGCCATTTTCTTGCAGTATTCGCCCCAGCCGATAGGATGACCGGCTTTTGCGGCGGCAGATGTGCCGACAACATTCGCAGATGCGCCAATCGGAGTTGCAGAACCGCCGACATCCGTACCCATTGCAAGAGACCATGCCAGAGTAGCAAGCAACGGGTCACTTCCGGCAGATAATTCCTTGATAATCGGCACCATTGTTGCCGCAAAGGGAATGTTATCAATAAAGGCACTGGCAATGCCGGATACCCAGATAATGATAGCCACCATCAGATAATAATTACTTCCGCATACCTTGCTGATGAAATTTGCAATAATTTCGAGTACGCCTGTCTGTTCCAGACCGCCGACAACGATAAACAATCCGGTAAAGAACAGCAGAGTCTTATAATCCACGCCTTTGAGTACTTCCGGAATATGCTTTCCGGATGTGATAAGCGTAATAATCGCAATCACAACGCCGATGAATGCAACTGTCAGACCTGTTGCACTGTGTGTAATCAGCAGAATTACTGCACAGAGGAAAATCACCAGACTTACCCAGAAACCTTTTTTATCTGTAATGAAGCTTTCAGGAGAGGGCATTTTTGCGATTTCTTCTTCGCTGACACCTCCGCCGGCGAGTTCCTTATGCATGACTGCATAGAAATAAGCAACGATAAATACAAATGAAATCAGTGCGGCAACTCCGGTATTTTCCACGAAATCCATAAACGAATAATGCAGATTAGAACCGATGATGATATTCGGCGGGTCGCCGCACATGGTTGCAGAACCGCCCAGATTTGCACAGAAAATTTCTGACATAATCATCGGAACGGGATTGAATTTCAGCAGTCTTGACAATTCAATCGTAACGGATGCCAAAAACAAAATAACGGTAATCGAGTCGATAAACATCGCCAGTACAAACGACATCGCCATAAAGGCCAGAAAAATAGGAATTGTCTTATAATGTACCATTTTTGCGATTCTCCGGCAGAGCCAGTTGAAGAACCCGACTCGCGCCATGCCCTCCACCATAACCATCATACCACCGAGGAACAGGATTGTCGCCCAGTCGATGCCTCCGGATTCACTTTCCGCGCCGCTGGTATGCCAGAATTCAAGAGTTGCTATGGATTTCAGATTGATAGTATTCCACATTGCTCCGAAGTCCTGCATACAGACACCGAACACTGCCACGAGTGTCAGCAGTCCGCAGCCGAGCGTGACATAATGCTTTTCGATTTTGTCCATGATAATCATCACGAACATAGCCACGAAAATCACAATTGCTGTAATTTGTGCTGCCATAATAAAAATCTCCTTTCTTTTTTTGGCCGAATACAGTTTTTTACGCGTATTTAACATGTATTTAACCAGCTTTTATTATATCACACAAATTTTCAGAATTCAATATTAAAAATTATTTTTTTGATTTTTGCATGAAATTTGTAGGATTATACATTTTGAACCGGATTTCGGTAAAAAAACAGACAAATTTTCTTGCTTTCCGATGCCCGAAAAATTTTTTAAAATTTTTTTTGAAAAAACACTTGACAAAATCAAAAACTTGTGCTATAATATAAAAGTCGTCAGGAACGGTAGATAAAAATCACTGGGGTGTCGCCAAGTGGTAAGGCAGCGGACTCTGACTCCGTTATTTCGAGGGTTCAAATCCTTCCACCCCAATCATTAATACCATGATTTGATAGATTCAAATCATGGTATTTTTTTATTCCTTGACTATCAGATTCATGGCAATTAGTCTGCCTGAAAAACATCCGCTGACAGGATTTTCCATGTCAGCGGATGTTTTTCTATTTTTAATAACTGCCAAAAGTAAACTTACTGCCACTCAAAGACTTTTCTTTTTGATTCCAAGTAAACTCGCTTTCATTGAGTACGATATAATCAACATTTTCATGTCCTTTTTCAAAGTCAAAACCATCTCTGACAGATTTTCCGCCCAATTTTTCCAACAAGATATTATCATCAATTATTACTATTTCGCCTTCACAGTTAGGGCAGTAAAAACGGTCAGTGTCTATCAATGTCCCCGCAGCCGCGGCGGCAATTCCGATAGGCCCAGTAATAATTGTAGCTAATGTACCCAAACCAGCCGCAGTTGCCCAAGTGCCTTTACTGACATCTTTAGGATTTTTAATTATTTTCCGTTTGATTGCGCCTGAACCGCAGACGGGACACGTTGTTATTTTCTTAGCCATCTCAATATTTCCCCTTATTTTATAATATGTAAGAAAGAATCATGTACTTTCCGGAAGATATTATATCATAAAAACGGCAAAATTGCAAGAAATTATAAATATTTTGTAGGCATATATACATGCATATACCTGCTATAAATCAAATTTGTAAAAAAATACCATATTCCAAAATTGTAGTTTACAATTACAGAATTCCGTGTTATAATAAAAAGGCCGAATCTTACAGGAGGTGACATTGTGCTGACACTCGAAGAACTGCATCCCATAACAATTATGCTGTACTTTATGGCAGTAACCGGAATCGCCATGTTCTGCAACTATCCGTACTTGCTGATAAGTTCGCTGATTGGCGCAGTATTGTATTTTATCATCCGGAACGGAAAGAAACATTTCCGGCATCATATTTTTTCGGTGATATTGTTTTTGATTCTGACAGCGGCAAATCCGCTTGTTTCGCATAACGGCATGACGGTGCTGTTCGTCCTGAATGATAATCCCGTTACGCTGGAAGCCCTTCTGTATGGTGCAAATGCATCCGTCATGGTGCTGGCGGTTCTGTACTGGCTGAATTCATTTTCTCAGGTGATGACAAGTGAAAAAATACTCTGTATCTTCGGAGCAGTTTCGCCGAAGATTTCGCTTTTGATTTCGATGACACTCCGGTTTGTGCCGCTCCTGAATGCACAGAGTCAGAAAGTCAGCGATGCTCAGAAAACACTCGGATATTATCAGAGTGATAACATCATAGACAGCATAAAAGAA
>JAFUWP010000311.1 GCA_017483405.1 Oscillospiraceae bacterium
GAAGGCCTCGGCGTGCATCCGGAATCCCGCGAGGGAAAACTGTTCGGTGCTGTCTGCGAGGCTCTCGAAGAATCCGCAGAATATGCCAAGAAACTCGAAAACCGCGTTTCGGAACTCGAAGAACTGTGCAGTATTCTGGATGAGGATTTAAGCGTCATCGAAGAACTTGTCGATAACGAAGAAGGCGGATGTACTGCATGTATGTCTTCTGCTGATACCAAAATCAAGCATTATTATCCTGAAAAGAAACAGGAAAGCCAGATTCCCGAAACAGCAGAAAATTCTGACGAAGAACCCGCTTTTCTGCCGGATTTTGCCGATGAAGATGACGAAGCGGACGGCGATTTCCTCGATGAGGAAGAATATGAGACTATCTGCCCGACCTGCGGCAAGGTGATTCTGCTCGATGAGCGTATGCTCGAAGAAGGCGAAACTATCTGCCCGAACTGCGGCGAAGAACTCGAATTCGATTTTGATGAAGAAGAAATCGAAAAGCTTGCCCCTTCCGGCGATGACGAAACAGACGAATAATTTTTAGTATCTCAGAACAGCGGCGGAGTGATTTCGCTGCTGTTTTCTGCATACATTATTTATGCAGATTTTTCAGAAAGGATGGAGAGCAATGGCTTTTATCAGAAAAAATATTGAAGAATTACAGATAAATCCGGTCAGCATGATTGGAAAAGAATGGTTTCTGCTGACTTCCGGCACACCGGAGGATTTCAACACAATGACATGTTCATGGGGCGGCATCGGGGTGCTTTGGAACGCGCCGGCCCTGACGGCTTATGTGCGCACAACACGGCATACATTCAGCTATCTGGAAAAACAGGACAGATTCACGGTCAGCGTATTTCCGGAAGAATACAGAAAGGCACTCGCATTCTGCGGAAGTCATTCCGGCCGAGACTGCGATAAGGTGAAGGAAACCGGCCTGACTCCGGCCGTACTGGACGGCGCGCCGGCCTTTGCAGAGGCCAGACTGGTCTTTGTCTGCGAAAAGGTCTATGCACAGATGCTCAGTAAGGACGCTTTCGTCCGGAAAGAACTTCTGGATGATTATTATGCCAAAGATGCCATGCATAAGATGTATCTGGGGAAAATTACAGCCGTTTATGAAAATCAGGCATGAAACGCAGGGCAGAAAACGGCTCGCAGTTCCGGACTGTGAGCTGTTTTTTTCTCCGGAGTCTTTCTGCCTGAAAGCAAACACTATCATGTCAAGGAGGAATTTCACATGAATTTTTCACCAAAGGAAATTCTGGATTTCGTCACGGAAAATGATGTCAAGTTTATCCGTCTGACGTTCTGCGATATGCAGGGCAATCTGAAAAATATCGCCATCATGCCAGGGGAACTGCCGCGCGCCTTTTCTCATGGCATTCTGCTGGATGCCGCCGGTTTTTCCGACTGTTATCAGGATTTGCTGTTAGTGCCGGATATATCGACACTTTCGGTACTTCCGTGGCGGCCGAAGTCCGGCAGAGTTGTCCGGTTTTTCTGTAGCATCAAAAATCTGGATGGTTCGTATTATGCCGGTGAACTGCGCCATACCCTTCAGGAGTATATTCAGAAATTATATATGAAAGGCTATTCCTGCGAATTCGGCACAAAAAGCGAATTCTATCTGTTTGACTGCGATGAGGAAGGCAAGCCCACTAAAATTCCGCATGACCATGCCGGCTATCTGGATGTTGCACCGCTGGATAAATGCGAGAACGCCCGCCGTGAAATCTGCCTTTCACTCGAAGAAATGGGACTTAATCCCCAGCGTTCCTGCCATAAGTACGGCCCTGGCCAGAATGAGATTGATTTCAAGTGCAGTGAGCCTGTCACCGCCGCGGATAATATGGTGCATTATAAAACCGTTGTCAAGACCATCGCCGCGCAGAACGGCCTGTATGCCTCCTTTATGCCTAAGCCTCTCAGCGGCACTTACGGCAGTGCGCTGACTGTTGTCATCAGCATCAAGAACAACGGCCGGAATATTTTTGAGATGAAACATCATCAGCTTTCAGAAGACGGTTCTGCCTTCATCGCCGGAATTCTCGAACGGATGCC
>JAFUWP010000312.1 GCA_017483405.1 Oscillospiraceae bacterium
AAAGCTCCGAATACAGACGAATACAAGAACTTCCTCATGGGCGAAGTACGTTATAATGCACTGGCTCGTCAGAATCCGGAAAGAGCAGAAGCACTGTTCAACAACGCTGTTGAAAATGCTAAGGACAGATATGATTATCTGACCAGACTGACAAAAATGTATAATGACTGATAATCATATTCATTTGAATATGTGAGTTGAAATACAAAAATGTATAATGACTAATCTCTGATAGATTAAGAATTATCAGACCGCCGTACTGTTCACGCAGTACGGCGGTTTTTGATTTCGGGAAGAAGAAGCATCATCGCCGGAAGATTGCAATAAGCCATACAGGCGTTAGCAATATCGGCAAGCGTCCAGACAAGTTCCGCCTTCATGACCGCGCCGATGCCTGCCGCGATACAGAACAAAATCTGATAGCCTTTCAGCCAATGCGGATTTGTTGTCAGAGATTTCAGTGAATTCATACCGCAGAAACACCAGCCTGTCAGCGTACAGAACGCGAACAGCGCAATCACTGGCGGAAGAATCCAGTCCGCAAGTACTCCCATCCCCATCCGGAAGGCATTCAGCACCAGAACAGAACCATCCTGACCGTTCCGGAGCGTACCGGTGCAGAGAATCACCAGCGCAGTCGCCGTACAGCAGAGGAATGTATCGGCGATGACTTCGAGCATACCGCAGAGGCCTAAGAATTCGGGATTCCGGCCGGAAGTGCCCCCATGAAGAAGTCCGCTGCTGCCGAGTCCGGCTTCATTCGAGAACACGCCCCTCCGGACACCCACCGAAACGGCATATTTCAGCGCAGTTCCGCTGATGCCTCCGCCGACTGCACGGATGCCGAACGCATTCCGGAAGATTTCGGAAAAAACAGAGGGCAGATTTTCTCTGTAAAGAAACAGGATAACCCCTGCACAGAGCAGATAAATTCCCGTCAGTATCGGAACGATAACGGCTGAAAATCTGCCGATACGCGATGCTCCGCCGGAAACTATCAGGAATAAAATCATCATGATGATGATGCCGGTAAGCCATTCCGGAATCTGAAAAGATGCCTGTAAGATGCCGGCCATAGCATGACTTTGTGTCATATTCCCCATCCCGAAGGATGCGCCGATACAGCAGACTGCGAAAACTCCGGCGAGTTCAGGACTTTTCAGACCGTATCGGAGGTAGGCCGGCGCACCGGAAATCTGTTCCGTCCGATAATGACAGCTCAACACATTTTCGATATAGATGAGTCCCATACCGCAGAGGGCAGAAATCCACATCCAGAAGACTGCGCCTGCACCTCCCAGAATCAGCGCGGCGGCAACTCCGATGATATTGCCTGTTCCCATAGCCGCAGCAAGCGAAGTCATACAGGCCTGAAATACGGACATTCCGTTTCCGGAGTCTTCCTGTTTCCGGAACAGCAGGCTGAAACTTCTGAAACATCCTGTCTGCGGACTGCACAGACAGAAGATTCCCATTCCGAGCAGAAGTCCCACCAGACCGCTCCCCCAGAGCATCTGATTCAGGCCTGTCAAAAATTTTATCATATTTACTCCTTTCTGCACAATACACTTGAAAAGCATCCTTGTTTTATGTTATAATATATATATCTGGTGTTTCCGGAAGGAGGTCTGTCATCTTTGAAAGAATATTCTGCGGATTTATCTGCCATGAAGTTATTGCAGATAGTAGTCTGTCTGCTCGCCTCTCTGCTGATTTTTGCAAGTGCAAGATTTCTGTCGCGATGGTCGGTTATCATGTGGGCACTGATTATTGTCTTTGTGCTGACTGCTGTTATACTGTGCTTTTTATGTATGCCGTTATATTTCTCGAATTTGAGATGCATTGTAACGTCGAGTCAGGTTACTGTCCGGACAGGGATGTTTTTTCAGCGCGAACAGTCCATTCGGTTGCAGTCGGTACAGTTTGTACAGCTGATTACAGGGCCATGGGATGGACTTCTCGGACTGAACTTCATGATATTATATGTTTACGGAGGGAGTCTCATGATTTTTTTTCTGAAAAAATCCGACCGCTATGAACTGACAGATTTCTTAGAGAGAAAGGGTGTTTTCCATGCACCGTGAACATCCTCTCCGGATTCTCAAATACAGTATGAAAACAATCTGGCTGTTGATATTTCCGTTTCTGCGCGGTCTGTGGAATATTCTGAAAGCATGGAACAAACACCAGATAACCGGATTCCGGCTGTCTCCGGAAGCTTTTCTGCACTGGCTCAACGGTGCGTGGTTCGATTTGCTGATTCTGGCAATAATTCTGGGATATGGATTTTGCATCTGGTTTTTCCGGAAATTTACAGTCGAAGACGGTCAGCTGTATGTTCAGGATAGTTTCATCTTCACCCGAAAACGCATCATGCCGGTCAAGAATCTCTCTGCCCTGACGATTGAACATTCTTTATTTCTCCGGCCGTTTCAGGCATCCTATCTGTATGCGGATACCGCATCCGGCCTGCTGAATTCGACAGATATTAAACTGCTCATCCGGAAGAAAGACGAACCGTTATTTCTTTCAGCTCTGCCGAGACTCCGGCAGGGAAAGCGACATCACTATGAACGAAAAGTCCGGCTGTGGAAGATATTATTATTTTCCGTGATTTTCTCCAGCAGTTTTTCCGGCGCGCTCTATATCGCGATGTTCTGGTTTCAGAGC
>JAFUWP010000313.1 GCA_017483405.1 Oscillospiraceae bacterium
CAGACCGAGCTGTTTGAGTTCATCAGGGCGGCGGAATACCTTATAGGTATCCTCATAGCAGAATAATTTTGCCTTGCTCATGACGAGCAGTTTCTGAGTGAATTCGGCGACATCCTCCATACTGTGAGAAACTAACAGTACCGTGCTCTGGGATTTCTTCTGATAATCGCGAATCTGACTGAGCATGAGATTTCTGCCTTTAGGGTCGAGTCCGGCGCAGGGTTCATCGAGAATCAGGACTTTCGGGCGCATGGCCATGACTCCGGCGATGGCGGCTCTGCGTTTCTGACCGCCGGACAGCGCAAACGGCGAACGCTCCAGAAGTTCCCTGTCCATACCAAGCATATCCGCGGTTTCGAGCACTCTGGATTTAATTTCTTCTTCGCCGAGTCCCATATTTTTACAGCCGAATGCAATATCCTTTGCGACAGTTTCTTCAAACAGCTGATATTCCGGATACTGAAACACCAGCCCGACTTTGAAGCGCACTTCGCGGAGTCTGGCTTTATCCGCCCATATATCCTGACCATCGAGCAGGACTTTTCCGGAAGTCGGCTGAAGAAGGCCGTTGAAATGTTGCATCAGCGTTGATTTTCCCGAACCGGTATGGCCGATAACGCCAATCATCGTATTTTCTTCAATACATAAATCCACATGGTCAACTGCTGTTTTTTCAAACGGAGTGCCTGCACTGTAAGTATAAGTCAGGCCTTCGGTTTTCAGAATTGCCATTTTTTTCCTTACCTTTCTGATTAAAATGAATTTTATTTATAATAAATTTTCGAGTGCCTGTAAGCATTCTTCCTCGGTGATGATTTCGGCGGGAACAGAATATCCGGCTTTCCGGAGTTCATAAGCGAGTTCTGTTACCTGCGGCACATCTAGGCCGATTTCTTTCATTTTTTCGACCTGCGAGAAGACTTTCTTAGGGGTATCATCCAGAATGATATTACCGTCATCAATCACGATAATTCTGTCCGCGAGCGCGGCTTCTTCCATATAATGGGTGATTAATACGATAGTGATGCCCTGTTCCTGATTGAGTTTCTGAATGGTCTGCATGACTTCCTGACGGCCCTGAGGGTCGAGCATAGCAGTAGGTTCATCGAGAATGATGGAGTCCGGCTTCATGGCGATAACGCCGGCGATGGCAACGCGCTGTTTCTGACCGCCGGAAAGCTGAGTCGGCGCATGATTCCGATATTCATACATATTGACGGCTTTGAGGGCATCATCCACGCGCTGACGGATTTCGGCCGGCGGAACGCCGAGATTTTCGGGAGCAAAGGCGACATCCTCCTCCACGATAGTCGCGACAATCTGATTATCCGGATTCTGAAAGACCATGCCGGCTTTCTGACGGATGTCGAATAACAGATTCTCATCGGAAGTATCGAGATTTTCGACAAACATTTTTCCGGATTCGGGGACTAAAATCGCGTTGATATGCTTTGCGAAGGTAGATTTTCCGCTTCCGTTGTGGCCGAGTATGGCAGTAAAACTGCCTTTTGCTATCTCTAAGGAAATATCTTTCAGGATAGGCGGATTTTCAGCAGGTTTCTGATTTTCATCCGTATCGGCAGGATAGCGGAAAACAATATGTTCTGCCTTAATGATTTGTTCCATAGAATAACTCCTTTGCATCATCTCTGCACCAGACGGCAGTAGCACCGCAGGGCAGACACATGCCGCTCTGTTCGACAGGCAGGCCGATTTCATCGAAATAGACATGACCGCCGAATTTCTTAGTTAAGAAGCTGTTCAGGATATAGCCCATCACGGACGGAGAAAGTCCGGTTGTA
>JAFUWP010000314.1 GCA_017483405.1 Oscillospiraceae bacterium
AAAATTACAACAAGTATCTTCCGCAATACTGCCGATGCTATCGGCTATTATTTCAATAAAAATGATGAATCACAAAGGAGCTGAACACCATGCCGGAAGAAAACATTCCCTTAAAAGAAAGCCTGAAAATTTTCTGTAAAGAAATGCTGAAATTTGTTCTGATACTGGCTCTTATACTTCTGATTGGTGCAGGACTGCTGTTTCTTTTATTTCTCTGGTCTATGAGCGGAACACATTATGAACATTTTGGAAAATCCACAACAGAAGAAATGGAAAATACGTTTCAGATTACAGTCAATGATAATATCCATCTTGATGAATATCGTGCTTTTGAATGCTATGATAATAATCAGGAACTAGACCTTCATGCCCAGAATCTGGAACGCTTCATGCAGGAAAATATTGATAGGAATGCCGTTACCAATCTGGAAGAAGAAAAACTTTCCGGCAGTAATTATGATAAAAAAATTACTTTTGATTATCATGAAAATATTCATATCTGGATTTATCATACAATTGCGGAGGATAACTGTGAAGTATCACTGTGGATTGATTAACTGAATTGCGCTTGACAAATTCTTTTAAATATGCTAAGATAATAAAGTCACAAAAAATTATGAAAGAAAGGGATTATTCATGGCAAGAAAAAAAGCAGCTCCGTCCGCAAGACCAAAGCCCATGCTCGATGCATGGTTCGAGAATGCCGGCATCACGCAGGAGGAAGAAATTACCGATACGCTCGAAAAGAATTATCTTCCCTACGCGATGAGCGTTATCATCTCCAGAGCACTGCCGGAAATCGATGGTTTCAAGCCATCGCACAGAAAGTTATTATATACAATGTATAAAATGGGACTTCTCAGCGGCGCAAGAACCAAATCTGCAAATGTCGTCGGTCAAACCATGCGCCTGAATCCGCACGGCGACCAAGCCATTTACGAAACAATGGTTCGACTGACCCGCGCAAATGAATGCCTTCTGCATCCGTATGTCGATTCCAAAGGCAACTTCGGAAAGCATTATTCCAGAGATATGGCCTTTGCGGCATCCAGATATACAGAAGTCAAGCTGTCGCCTATCTGCGAGGCTCTGTTCAGTGAAATCGACAAGGAAACTGTTGATTTCATCCCGAATTATGATAATACCATGCTCGAACCGTCCTTACTTCCGGCGACATTCCCGTCAATTCTGGTCAATGCGAATATGGGTATTGCGGTATCTATGGCGAGCAATATCTGTCCGTTCAATCTGGCGGAACTTTGCGAAACCTGTATCGAATTAATCAAGAATCCGGAACATGATATTCTTTCGACTCTGAAAGGGCCTGACTTCCCCAGCGGTGGTTTTCTGCTCTATGATGAAGCCGAACTCCGAAAGGTTTACGAAACCGGCAGAGGCAGTCTGAAACTCCGCTCGAAATGGAATTATGACAAGGCCGCCGGATGCATCGAAGTGACGGAAATCCCCTATACGACAACGCTCGAAGCGATTAAGGATAAAATTACCGAACTCAGTAAAGCCGGAAAACTCAGGGAAGTCACCTACGCCCGTGATGAAATTGATGTCAACGGTTTCCGACTTGCAATTGACATCAAGCGGAATACTGACCCTGAAAAGCTGATGCAGAAATTATTCCGGATGACTCCGCTTCAGGATAGTTTCGGCTGTAACTTTAACATCTTAATCGGGAACACTCCGAAAGTCATGGGCATTCGCGAAATTCTCGAAAAATGGACGGCATTCCGTCATGAATGTGTCAAACGGCGCGTTTCATTCGATTTGGAGAAGAAAAAAGAAAGACTGCATCTTCTGCTCGGCCTGAAAAAAATTCTGCTCGATATTGATAAAGCTATCGCAATTATCAGGGAAACCGCCAAAGAAACGCAGGTTATTGAAAACCTGATGCAGGGTTTCGAGCTGGATGAAATTCAGGCGGAATATGTTGCTGAAATCAAGCTCCGCCATCTGAATCGGGAATATATCCTGAACAAGATTTCCGATGTGGATAAGCTCAAAGATGAAATCGCCGATATGGAAGATATTCTTGCCAATCCGGACAGAATCAAAAAGATTATCATCAGGGAGCTGAAAGACACGGCGAAGAAATACGGTCAGCCCAGAAAGACCATGTTCTGCTATGTCAGCGAAGCCGATGAAGCACCTGTTGAAGATGATGCACCGGATTATCCTGTACATCTGTTTCTCACAAAGGAAGGCTATTTCAAGAAGATTACGCCTCTTTCCCTGCGCATGAGCGGTGAACAGAAAGTCAAAGAGGGTGACTGCATCATTCAGCAGACCGAAGCTACCAATAAGACAGAATTATTATTCTTCACGAACAAAGCGCAAGTCTATAAAGTCCGTGCGAACACGTTCGAGGACGGAAAAGCCAGTCTGTTAGGCGATTACATTCCGGTGAAGCTCGGATTCGAGGAAGATGAAAAAATCATCGGCATGACAGCTACCACAGATTATGCCGGAAAGTTATTGTTCATCTTTGAAAACGGCAAAATCTCGAAGATTCCGCTTTCGGCCTACATGACCAAAACCAACCGCAAAAAGCTGACAGCGGCATTCTCGGACAAGTCCCCCGTTCTGACGATGCTGTATCTGACGGAAGATACTGATATTCTGCTCCGTTCGGATGCAAATAAAACTATTCTTATCAATACGGAACTCATCACGGAAAAATCCACCAGAAGTTCACAGGGAATTCAGGTGATGACGCTCCGCACCAGACAGAATGTGATTTCTGCGGAAATTCCGACTCCGGAACGTATTCCGCATCTGGAAAAGTATCGTGTGCAAAACATTCCGGCCATCGGAAAGGCTGGGAAAAATCTGGAAGAAGCAAACCAGATGTCATTAATTTAACAATGCAGTCCGGAGGGAGAAGCTTATGTTTATGCTCATTATTCTGCTGGAAGTTGTTCTGATTGGTTTCACAATTGATAAGACTTCTCCCGTCCGCCCGTCTCCGGAGGAAAAAAAGAAAAGCCGGAATATCCGCATCGGTGTGCTGACATTCCTGCTGACAGCCGGCGGATATACTTTATATCTGGTATACCGCTTTCAGGCGAAAAGCTTTATTCCTGCGGCAGATTCCAATGCAAAGCAAATCTGCAATGCATTTCAAAAAGGCGTTGTTCTGCTGAAAGAAGAAAATCTTCTGCCGGAAGAACAGCCTGAAATCATCATGGGAGATTTTGCGCATCAGCCGAAAGAAACTACTCCGGAATATTATATAAATCAATATATTCATGCCGATAATGGTTTCTATGTCATTGTCCTGAAAGCAAACTGGAATGTTGATTATGTCCTCTGGTCAAAAACGGAAATCACTCCGGATGAAATTCATCCCGTCACCGAAAGCGAACAAAAAGAAATTCTCAACAATTTCTGGATTCCCGATAATACACTAATCGGCTGTTATCAGTATACAGAACAGAGGTGACATCATGTTTTTCAGTTTCATATCCGTTCTGATAGAAATTATGATTGTCACTTTCCTGCTGGGAATGCTGATTCTCCTGCTCCGTCCGAATCGCAGATGCACTCCGGTTCAAATCCGGCTGAAACGAATTTTCCGCCGTGGAATGCTTGCTTTTATTGCGATTGCTTTTCTGTATGGATTCATCACGATTTATTTTGAACTTCGCCGATAAAAAAACCGCCTGTCAGCCGACAGGCGGTAAATTTTTTAGATGTTCTGCATTCCGGAAATAATTCCCTGAAAGAATTATTCCTTAACGCCGCCCAGTGCTACACCAGCAATGATGAACTTGGACAGAATGAAGTATACAACAACAATCGGCAGAATGGACAGTGTAACGCAGAGATAGTTTACACCGTTATCAATATTCTTATCGAATGCGAGTACCTTAGATACCATAATCGGTACAGTGGAATAATCCGCATTTTTCAGAATCATGTTCTGAGTATAGTAGTTGTTCCAGTTGGAAACGAATGCGAAAATTGCCTGTACTGCGATAGCCGGTTTCATCATGGGAATAGCGATGGTAACAAATGTACGGAATTCGGTACAGCCGTCAATTCTGGCGGCTTCTACGATTTCCAGCGGGAAACTCGACTTCATGTAGGATACCATGAAGAAGATAACTGCCGGAGCGGCAATTGCCGGAACAATCAGCGGAATGAAGCTGTTAATCAGTTTCAGAGAGTACATGAATCTTACGAAACCTGCGGAAGATACCTGTACCGGAATCATCATAACGCCGATGATGAATGTGTATGCGGCACTGTTGAGCTTGAATTCATAAACTGTCAGGCCATAAGCGGTCATGGCAGAGAAGAATACGGTCAGCAGTGTGGAGCAGCCTGCAATAATCAAGCTGTTCAGATAGCCCTTGCCAACACTGAATGTAGAAGAATACTGCGCTGCAACACGCTTTGCGGTCTTGCTGGCATCGGCCGGCAGATTGTTCATCAGTGTTTTCAGGTTGTCGCCCAGATGCGTACCGAAGAAGAATCGGGACGGATTCTGCGCGAGGTCGTTGCTGGAATGTGTCGAATTGACAATCAGGATATAAATCGGCACTAAGCAGATTAATGTCAGGATAATGCACACAACGAGAATGGCAATCGATTTTGCCATAATTTTCTTATGGTAATCGTCTTTCACTTCGCCGTACTGACTTTTTGTACTCATATAGACAGACCTCCTTGCTTCATTTTGGCTTTCATTTGTTTTTCAGCCTTTTTGCGCTGTTTCTTCTTGGCGATAGCATCCTTGTCGCGGTTCATGTAGAATGTGATAGAACCTAAAACGGCTGTAATCGCGAAGATGATAATGGAGGCCGCACCGGCAAAGCCGTAACTTGCCTGGTCAACTGTACCCTTGTTGAAGTTATAGTAGATATAAACTGCAACAGTTTCCAGCTGCTTGGAGAAGTTTGCACCGTTGTGATACAGATACGGCAGGTCGAACATCTGGAGACCACCAATCATGGAAGTAACGAGTGTGTAAACCATGATGGGCTGGAGCAGAGGAAGTGTAATCTTGAAGAACTGCTGGGTAGAGTTTGCACCGTCAATATCAGCAGCTTCAAACAGGGAAGGACTGATACCCATGATACCGGACATCAGCATAATCATGGTGTTACCGAACCACAGCCATGTCTGAATGAACATTACCATAACTTTGGAGGCGGTAGGACCTGCCACGAACTGAATCGGGTCAGATTCTGCGATGAATCCCAGCTTCATGAGCGTAGAGTTTACGAAGTAATACTTGGAGTCACCGAACAGGTTAACATACAGAGCGGCTACAGAAGCAGCAGTGATGATGTTCGGCATGTACATTACAATCTTGAAAAAGCCCTTGCCAGGGAGTTTTACCTTTGCATCGGTAAACCATACAGCCAGCAGCAGAGAAAGAAGAATCTGCGGAATAAAGTTACCGAACCAGAGTACGAATGTGTTACCGAGCGCACGAGCGAATTCTTCATGTACACCGGCAGCACCCTGCGAAGAACCTGTACCAAACAGAATCTGCGAATAGTTGTCGAATCCGACCCATTCAGCATTGTTTGCTTGGTTGCCTTTGAATGATAAAATAAACGTATAAATCAGCGGCCAAATCTGGAAAAAGCAATACACAAGGAAAAAAGGTGCAATAAACATATAACCATATTTAGCATAGCTGATGGACTTAATGCGGCTTTGAGCAGCAGACGCCATTAACTTTCACCCTCTCAATAGAATTATTAACAGATACGACATACTGCCTATGAGGGCACAGAATGCCCCCACAGGCTGTATATATTTTTTTAAGAACTTATTTCGTTTTCCAGATTATGCAGTCAGGTCAGGGTTATCAGCCAGAGCCTGAGTTGTGAATGTGGAAATGATAGTATCTGTATCAGAATCGATGTTCTTCTTCAGAGTATCGAGGAAGGTGTCTTTCAGATTCTGGTCATACTTTGTGATAGAATCGCTCATCTTGATGCCGGCAGCAACTTCGCTCAGAACAGCGAACTGGTCCTGACCGCCGAGCAGCGGGTTGGAGTTAGAACCGTCAGCAACAATCTTGTCCATAGCAACCTTGTTGTTTGTGAAGTCGCCGGAGTACAGAGCATATTCTTCCATGATAGAAGCGTCTGTTGTGAATGCCTTAACAAACTTGGAAGCTTCTGTAGCAGTGTTGCAGTTCGGGGATACGCAGAGCCAAGAACCGCCCCAGAAGAATTCCTGCGGACCTACAACGATGTTCCAGTTGCCGTCTGTACCGCCGTTCTGTTCCAGCTGAGCACCTTCACCGAGGCACCATGTGGAATAGAAGTAGCCCAGAGTTTCGCCCTGAAGACCTACGTTTGTCCAGTCTGTTGTCCACTGTTCTACGTTCGGATTTACATAGCCATTGTCTACATAACCCTTAATCATGTCAGTGAATTCCTTAGCAACATCTGTCTGGATTGCAGTGCCGTTTACCCATGCAGCGTTCTTAGCTGTAGAGAATGCCTGCCACAGACCGCCGATAGTAGCTGCCATTGTAACCTTGCCTTCGGAAGCTGTCTTGAGTTCTTCAGCAGTTGCAGCGAACTTGTCCCAGTCAGAGATTTTAGCCTGCATGTCATCAGCAGAAGTTACACCCAGATACTGTTCAGCCAGTGTGGTGTTGTAAGCGTAACCGCCAGCAGCAGCCTGCCAAGATGCAGCCTTCAGAACGCCGTTGTTGTCTGTACCGATTTCAACAGTGTACTGATAAGCATCTGCATAGTCAGCAGTTGTGATGCCGAGGGATTCGAGAGGAGCAGACATGCTGTCATCATTGATGTAGTTCAGAATCCAGCCTGCTTCTGCAACGAACAGGTCAACGTCATCGCCGCTGTTCAGATAAGTTGCATACTGTGTGGATGCTTCGGAACCGTTACCGCCGCACTGCTGATATATAACCTTTGCATCAGAATGGTTTGCATATACATCAAACATGTTCTGAAGGTCTGCGTCTGTCCAGCAAACGATTGTCAGAGTATCATCAGTATCGGGAAGGGATACGTTGCCGGCAGTCAGTTCGCCGGAAGCGTCGCCGCCTTCTGCTGTAGAAGCGTCGCCGCCTTCTGCTGCTGCGTCGCCGCCTTCTGCTGCTGCGTCGCCGCCTTCTGCTGCATTGTCAGCAGTGCTTGCTGTGTTGTTAGCAGCCGGTGTGCTTGTTGTAGATTCTGTGCCACCGCCGCAAGCTACGAATGCAGTAGATACAACTGCGATGGATGCCAGCAGTGCAAGTGTTCTTGTTAATTTGCTCATTGGTATTTTCCTCCTTAAGATATATCTATTATATTTCCCTTATGAAATATAATAAGCGAGATGATTGTGTTACAGCTTTTCCAGCTGTGCGACCGTTTCGCCCTCCAGAAGCTGTCCCTTGCAGTAAGCGACTCTTTCTGCCGGAGCGATGTGCTCTTTGCGGAGCAGTTTCAGCATCAGTTCTGCGGATTTCAGACCCATTGCATCGGTATCCTGCCGGATAGTTGTCAGATTGGGACGGAGCATTCTCAGTGTCGGATTGCCGTCATATCCAATCACGGAAATATCTTTTCCGGCTTCGAGATGATTATCTGTAATCGCGGCAATGCCGGCAATCGCGCAGATATCATCCGGATATAGAATACAGCTTGGTCTGCATTCACCCTCCGTCAGAAGCTCCTGTGTGAGCCGGTAGGCAATTTCAGGTGCTAAATACTTTCCCTGACGGATGAACTGATTTCTGACATTACAGTGATATTCCGCAAGCGTATTCCGGAAAGCTTCACAGCGGACTTCCGTCACCTGAGAATCATCACCGTAGATGTAAGCAATTTCTTTATGGCCTCTGCGAAGTGCATAAGAAACGGCATCGCGGATACCCTCGGCATTATCCGATGCGACAGTATACCCATCATCGGAAACGTAATCAATCGAGACAACCGGCAAATCACTTGACAGGAGCGTCTGCATCTCCGGTGTGCGGAAATCCACGCAAGCCGCAAGAACTCCGTCCACATTCCGGTACTGGCAGTGCTCGTAGTAAGAATACGTCTGATTGCCAATCTGATTACTGATAAATGTCAAATCATATCCGTTGCGTTCCATGACAACCTTGAAGCTGTCAAGAATGGATGAGAAATAATGATGTTTCAGACCGCTCTGCGCCTTGTCCACCATAAGAACGCCGATATTATAAGATTTTTTCGTTTTGAGTGCTCTTGCCATCGCATTCGGCAGATAGCCGAGCTGTTTGGCAGTTTCCTGCACACGTTCTTTTGTTGCCGGATTCACATCATCACGGTCATTCAGTGCCTTGCTGACGGTTGCAGTAGAAACGCCGCAGGCCTCAGCAATGTCTTTAATCGAAACCACTGTTCCACCTTCATTTACATCTCTTGTAATTGCTTCACTAACATAAATATACACCAAATTTTGCAGAATGTCAATACAAAAAACCATTCTTTCACTTTTCTTGAATATTCTGCACAAAAACGGTGTTTATTTTTTGTGCAAACCGTCAGTAAAAATGTCTGAATTTCCTATTTGTTACAAAACGGTTACTAGTCTGTTTTTCAGACAAAGTGCACAGAATCCTCTTGTTTTTCCGCTCTGAAACCACGTATTCATGTCAGGGTTTCCGGCATATTGCACAAATCTGATAAAAAGCAGAAATTTCTGCTTGCAATTTCCGGAAAAATATGCTATAATAAAAAATACAGCACAAATGATATGTTTCTGTAGCTCAGCTGGATAGAGCGACCGCCTCCTAAGCGGTAGGTCGGGTGTTCAAATCACCTCAGGAACGCTGGACAGCTTTCATGATTCATGAGGGCTGTCTTTTTTAATTATAGCATATTTTCATGAAAAAGTCAACCGTTTTTTGGATATTCTGCATAAGTTCTG
>JAFUWP010000315.1 GCA_017483405.1 Oscillospiraceae bacterium
AGCTATACTCTCAAAGATGACGGTACTGCTGAAATTTCCTGTGTGAACAAATCCATCCGGACGGCGGACATCCCATCCGAAATCGGCGGATATACGGTTACATCACTTGCTGAAAACTGCTTTGCGGAATGTACTTCCCTGAAAGAAGTCACCATCCCTGAAACCGTTACAGAATTCGGAAAATATGCGTTCTATGCCTGCTCCTCTCTGGAAGAAATCCGGATTCCTGCAAGTGTCACGCAAATCGGGGACTATGCGTTCGAGACAACAGAAAGTATGCTCCTGTTCTCCGTGGATGAGAATAATCCGGCCTATCAGTCGCCGGATGGCGTTTTGTATAACAAATCCGGAGATACGCTCATAAAGTATCCCGAAGCAAAACCCGATACAGAATATTCCGTTCTGGATGTATGCCGGACTGTCGAAGACTGGGCTTTTATCGGCGCACAGCATCTCGAACAGATTGACCTGAAACAAGTACAGGAAATCGGAACGGATGTGTTTTATTTCTGCGTTTCGCTGAAACATATCATCATTCCGGAAGGTGTGACCGAACTGAACGGCGCAGTATTCAGTTTCTGTGAATCGCTGGAAGATGCCGTTCTGCCTTCTACGCTGAAAACTATCGGCGATAACTGTTTTTATTCCTGTACATCTCTGAAATCCGTGAATCTTCCGGAAGGACTCGAAAAAATAGGTTCTTATGCGTTTTGTCACTGTACCGCCCTGACATCGCTCGTGATTCCGGAAAGCCTTACCGGTATGAACATCAACTGCATGGGCTATCTCTATGATGAAGAAAATGACGAATATCTCGTGCAGGATAATTTTACGCTCTATGTCTATAAAGATTCTCCGGCGTTCCGGTATGCTGTCACGAATCAGATAAATTATGAATTCATCCGGACTGGAACAATTTATTATATCTTAATCGCGGTTGTATTGGTGATTATTGTTATCTTAATCATTGCGATTATCAAAGTCTTGAAAAACAGGAGGTCAGAATCATGAAGCTGAAAAAATTGGCTGTACTGCTCATTGCATCTCTGATGATGCTGTTCTGTATTCCTGTCAGCGTCTTCGCACAGGATACCGCATCGGAAACAGCACAGGCCGATGTGCAGACCTACGAAGACGGCTCATTTACGTATGCTTATGTTGACGGAGGTGTCGCGCTTTATTCCTGTGATACCAGTATGCTCGCCGTCAATCTGCCGGATGAATCCAACGGCCGGAAAGTTGTCGAAATCTCGGACGGCGCATTCTATCAGTGCAGTAAGCTGGAATATATTACATTCGGAAAATATGTGAAAAAAATCGGCAGAAGTGCTTTTCAGGGCTGTACTTCCCTCAAGAGCTTCACTGTGCCGGATACAGTCGAAGAAATCGGCTCTTATGCGTTCGGCGGATGCACTCAGCTCAAAGATTTGACCCTTCCTGAAACACTCAGGGAGATTCCGGAAGGTTTTTGCTTTGAATGCATCAGGCTGGAAAATATCAATTTTCCGGCTTCTCTTGAAACTATCGGTGTTTCTGCATTCTATAACTGCAATCTGCTGAACCCGCCGGCATTCCCCGAAGGACTCCGGAAAATCAGCGATTATGCCTTTGCATTCTGCTATGCCATTAACAATGCACAACTGCCTTCTACTGTGACGGAAGTCGGTTCGGCTGTCTATTCCGGCTGTATCAATATTACAGAATTTACTGTTCCCAAACAGCTCGAAACTCTTGGGGCACTCATGTTTATGGGCTGTTCTACGCTGTCGGAATTCAAAGTAGAAGAAGGCAATCCGACTTATACAGTCAAAGACGGCGTTCTGTATAAAGATGATATGAAAACCCTCTATGCCTATCCGGACGGAAAACAGGATATTAATTTCACTGTTCCGGAAGGTGTTACTGTCATCTATGATGGCGCATTCTTCTCGGCCGTGAACTTGCAGGAAGTGCTGTTTCCCTCTACATTGCAGTATATCGGCGCAGGTGCGTTTGAATACTGCTCCGGACTGAAACAGGTATATCTGCCCGAAGGGGTCGAAATCATCTATGAAAATGCTTTTGCAGACTGCACTTCTCTTGCAGATGTGCATCTGCCTGAAACTCTCCGTGGAGTCGGCAATTATGCTTTCTATGCCTGCACTTCCCTGAAAGAAATCACCATCCCGAAAAACTGCAAAACTATCGGTGAATATGCGTTCGGCTATACCGACAGCGGTCAGACCGATGATAACGGCAATCCCGTGTCCGTCAAGATAGACGGCTTTCAACAGCACGGAACAGTTGATATTTCCAGAATTTTATTTATCACGCTCGGCGTTCTGGCATTCGCCGGAATTGTCTTTGCCTTAATCCGCATTATCAAGAAAAATCAGATGACCCCTCAGGAAAAGGAAGAAATCATTCAGGCTGACATCAAGGCCGAAGATGCCCAGTATGTCAACATCCTGAACGAAATCGATGACGAACAGAAAAAAAATACTTGACATGCTTCTCAAACCGTGCTATAATGTACTTATCACGCTATGATGCTGTCATATCACAAAAGGAGAAAAGAAAATGGCTATTTATGAAATTATCTGCGGCGCGGCTGTTCTGTTGCTGTGCCTTCTGATTATTATTTTATGTCTGATGCAGGACCAGAAATCAGAACAGAATATGACCTCTGCACTCGGCGGCGGTTCTAACGATTCCTTCTATGCTCAGAACGAAGGCAATACCAGAGATGCGGCTCTGCAAAAGCTGACAAAAATCCTCGGTATCATCACTTTCGTGATTCTGATTGTCATGAATATTGTTGTTCCGATTATTACGACACTTACCGCAAGCGGAGAATAATTTATCATCATGATTTCTATTCCGGCAGTCCTCAGGTCATCAAACGCCTGAGGCTGTTTTTTCGATACGCCCCCACAAGAAAGGAAGGTTTATCCATTATGGCAAGACATAACGCAAAACATGAGAAAAGAAAACAATTCCCCGAAAAAAAATCATCTGCCAAGAAAATCACAAAGGCTGTCAAGCCCGAAGAACAGGCACAGTATTGCCGCAAAATCAAGACATTCCTGCAAATGACCGCCAGAAAACAGATGAATCAGAAAGAATTAGCCCAGAAATGCCACAGCAAACGGAATCCTTCGGCATATCAGGCCGCTGTTGCCCAGCTCCTCAAAGAAGGCATCATGCTCGAATCCCGTCAGAATTATAAGCTCTGCAATCAGGAAGAAAGCTTCAAGGCCGAAACTGTCAGACTTGCCGGAAGTTTCGGATTTATCCGCGATGAAAACGGAACAGAACATTTCGTTCCTGGGAAATTTCTGCTCGGCAGTATGACCGGTGATAAGGTTCTGGCAAGAAGCATCGAATCCCGAACCGGTTCGCCTGAAGCCGAAATCATCTCCATTCTGGAAGAAACGCCGCAGGCAAGACTTTCCGGCGTGATTGTCGCGACCGAATACGGATTATGCTTTCTGTCCGGTGTGGCCGGAATGCCTCTGCATATTGATTACCATCAGAGCGAGCCTTACAAAATCGGCGATAAAGTCCTTGCGGAAGTCGTTTCCAGAGGGTCAAGGCATACCGAACATGTTGTGAAAATC
>JAFUWP010000316.1 GCA_017483405.1 Oscillospiraceae bacterium
GCCATAGCCTTCGGATTTGATGATTTCCTGAATCTGCTGACCCAGCATTTTCTGCTTGGTTTCAAATACGTCTTCCATGCCCAGTTCGTGACCGGAATCGTCAGAGAGCGTCATGCTCTTACTGCCTATCTGCGAGGATGTGACTGCGATGACCTTAATCAGATGCGCCAGCTGTCCGCCGGAATAGGCATGAACTACGGTATCTTTTGTACCCGTGAATTCTGCGAGCATATCGTCATCGGCTTCTTTTCCGATGCCCAGAGCAGTTTTCAGACCATATTTATACCAGCTGTTCTGCTGGAGTGCTGCCAGACCTTCTTTATAGTCGTCTGAGGGATAGCCGTCTGTCATCAGGAAGATAACAGGGGCAAAGGACAGAGACGGAGAATTCAGAAAGCTGTTTCTTGACATTCTGATATTCAGTTCCTTGAATGCTGCACCCATACTGGTGACACCATCTGCACGGAGTCTTGTCCATTCAAATTCCTCAATCGAGATAGGCTCTGAGTACATCCACATCACAGAAGTGGAGAATGTCAGAACCGCAATCTTGACATCGGTATCTGCCTCACCGACACGCCGGATTTCCGGAATCAGTTCTTCCATAACAGCATTGAGTTCGCCCATTTTTGTGCCTTTCATACTGCCGGAAGTATCAATCAGGAAGAAGATGACCAGACTTTTTCGGGACACGCCCGTTGCGTTGAGCGGGTCATCGTCATCGAAGTTCATGAAATCATCAAAATCATCAAGACCGTCGCCGAAACCGCCGCCGCCGAGGTCGTCATCGAGACCATCGTCGAAGTCCAGATTGTTTTCCATTTCTTCATTCATAGTTTTCACCTTTTCTTATGCTTATTTTTTGCCGGAGATTAATCTTCGATTTTGGCAGTAATGCCATCGCCGAAGTCGATTTCCAGCTTTTCCCATAACGGGAAGCCCTTGCCGGACGGTGCAGCGTAGAAATTGCCGTCAGGCATCTTCACGCGCCACGATTTGCCGGAACTGTTCTTGACACCCATCATACCAGGGCGGAGCTTGTTTTCTACGACTTCACCGGTTACGGTTTCAAAGTCATCAGAATTCTTGACAGTTTCACAGGCGTAGAATTTATAACCCAGATACAGCGGTACACGGTAGTCCCGATTGTTGAACTGGAGGCTTGCAATGTAGTTTCCGCATCTGGGACACATGAAGAAATTGGGGTTGTCCTCTGCCTTGCGGAACATGGTTGTGAAATTGGTTCTTCCGCAGGTGCAGGAGACAATTTCAGAACGCAGGCGGATGAATAATCTCTGCCATTCGTTTTCGATGATTCTCTTGTTCGGGTCGGAAATGCCGACAGTAAACGAATGGATAAAGGCTTCACGCACATAAGGCGGATAGATTTTCCAGAACTTGATAACATTGTCATGAATGCCGCGCACAGGCCGGTTAGAAGTATCGTTCGGGTCATAAACGAATACTGCATTAGAGCCGTAGTGCTTGAGTTCGGAAGTTTCTGTCAGACAGATGTCTTTGACTACTTTTTCACCTTCCATCGGGTCGCCTCTGAACAGAAGTTTGAACAGTACGACTGCAAGGGAATATTTGTCTGTCTGAACATCAGGTTTCTTGAGTCCGCGGACAACTTCCGGAGCCATGTACCCAGGTTTGCCGCCGATACCGAAGTTGCTGCCGTCCGGCGCAATGTTGTCGCAGTCACAGACCAGAATATCGCCGGTTTTGATGTTGATAAAGAAACCGCCGTCATTCAAATCCTGATAGCTCTTGCCGGCACGGTGAAGCTGACGGAATGCATTGACGATATTGATGACTGCCGTTACCATAGCATACAGACTCTTGAACTGTACAGGCACTTTGATTGCCTTGCCGGTAAGCGGGTCAACATCCAGCTTGTAAGTATTAAGAATGTCTACAAATGAATCATAGCCCTGCGGACGTAAATCCATCAGATAACCAAACGTATCCGTCCCGGGAATCTGCTTGGTCAGGTACTTCGGCCACAGGAACTTCTTGCTCGGTGCGCCGTCATTGATATTGCTTGCAATGTTCTGACGGAATGCCTTCGGATTGCGCATCTTGTCAATGTCGTACCATTTGAGCGCGTAGTCCATATTGTTGAATTCCACCAGATAGACAATACCCTGACCGCCTTGACCGAGAACTTTCTTGACTCTGGCAGCACCGCCGTATTCCATTTCGACATACTGCCCGATTTGCAGTTCAACCATATTTGAACTCATCCCTTTCTGAAACTAAAATTATAAACAGCACAGCGATTTTTGTCGGATTTAGATTATTAAGCTGAATTCTGAAATCAGAATAAACCGCCCTTGCTGATAATTTCTGTCTTGATGCCGTTTTCTGAACAGAATTTGTATGCATAAGATTTGTCATAGCACTTCACTGTCAGATATGCACACTGTTTGAAGGCATCATCTGCAATCTGCTTGACACTCTCCGGAATGAA
Organism: Oscillospiraceae bacterium; assembly: GCA_017483405.1. GTDB lineage: Bacteria > Bacillota > Clostridia > Oscillospirales > Ruminococcaceae > UBA3855. The sequence continues at coordinate 2,474 of JAFUWP010000316.1, forward strand.
AAGCTTTCTGAGGCTTTCACAGCCTTGGAATGCGCCGTTTCCGATGCTGAGAAGTGTGTTCGGCAGTTCCACGATTTCCAGATTATGACAGAATTCAAACGTATTGTCAGCGATTTCTGTCACACCGGAGGGAACATTGATTCTTGTGAGTTTTCCGCAGGAGCTGAATGCGCCCTGACGGATAATGCGTACACTCGGCGGAATGGTGATAGCCTTCAGACGCTTGCATTCCGAGAACGCATAGTCGCCGATGGTAATCAGTGTTGCCGGAAGTTCGATAGTTTTCATAAAGCTGAAACCATCAAAGCAGAAGTTGTCAAGTGTGGTATAACCACCAGGAACTTTGACATTCCCGCGGAGTCTGGAACGAGCCGCATCAGATGCCGCAAAGACAACCGGATTTTCTTCCGGCTGTGCGGAGGCCGGTGCAGAAGATGCAGCGGCGGCAGCAGCAGCCTGAATCTGCGGTGCAGCGGCAGCCTGCGGAATGACCGGCTGAGGAATGGGCTGCTGCATCGGAGGCGGTGCAAAACCTGCCATCGGTGCGCCGCCATAAGGATTCGGCGCAGCAGTATACTGCGGCTGCGGCTGAAATGCCTGTGCAGGTGCGGCAACAGCACCCTGTTCCGGCATTGTGGTTTCGTAATTCCAGTCAAGCAGATAAGTAAAGCATACCATAACGAATTCTACTGCACCTTCGGACAGGAACATTTCATTCATCATATATTCTTTTGCTTTCATCTCTGCGATATTCTGGTTATCACTTCTTCTCATTTTTGTCAGCACATCGCTCTTGACTACATTTTTCAGAAGACGGCGTTCCTTTTCGTACTCCGGAATAAAGTCATTCATCAGAGAAACGAACTTGTCAGAATTGTTCAGAATATCATCTCCGAACTGCTGAACCATGCCTTTGAGTTTCTGACTGACAGCGATTGTGTTTTCAAAGCCTGCTACATTGACCATAAGTTATATCCTCCCATTCAGTTTTTTGCAGAGCAGGATTTCAATTTTTTGAAATCCGGAAAGGCACAAGGCCTGTTCGCTGTATATTTAATACACATTTATTAAAATTATAACATGTGTTCACCGAATTGTCAATAGATTCTGGATTGATTTTCTGAATTTTTCCGTTTCTCACAAAAATTCAGAACTAAAATATTGCATATCGCACCAAAGAAAAATCGTATGAAAGTTTCAGGGGAAAAAATAGACAGAATTCTGATTTGATTTTCGTCATATTTAGCACTTGTATTTCTTTGAGAAATATGTTATAATAGACAATGAATATGACTGCACAATGAAAAGTATTTGTGTGGATTTTTATTTGTATTTATTATTAAAAGTAGATTTCATAAAGAAAGGAGGATTTCGGATATGAGAAAGAATCTGTATCAAAGCCTCCGCAGGACAGCACTCGCGGCGGCCGCGCTTTTGCTGTGTGTTTCTCTGGCAGGCTGTTCCCAGCAGGAAGAAAGCAACGGAGAAATTGCCGTTATCTGTAAGGCACAGGGCGTACAGTTCTGGGATGCCGTGAAAAGAGGCGCGGAAGACGGCGGAAATGAACTGAATTATACAATTTCCTATCAGGCAACCGCAAATGACACGCTTCTCGGCGAACAAATCAAACTGGTAGAATCCGCCATTTCCAGCAATGCGCAGGCAATCATCATTGCGCCGAATGATGTGGACGGGCTCAATACTACGCTGGATAAGGCAGTCTCAAAAGGCATTCCGGTCATTACCATCGACTCGGATGTCAGCTATTACTGCAGACTTGCCTATATCGGCTCGGATAATACTGCCGCCGGCGCAGTAGCCGCCAGAGCCGCCATGAATCAAGTGCCCGAAGGCGGCGAAATCGCCATCATCGGACATGTCGAAAAATCCCAGACCGCAATTGAACGTATTTCCGGCTTCAAAGATGAACTTTCTTCGCAGGAAGTTCTGCTGGATGTCCCCGTGGATGCCGGCGCAGGCGAGAAGAAAACAGCAAAAGTTTCCGATTCCAAATATCATATCGTAGCAACCCAGTACTGCGATAACGATTTGGAAACCGCCAAGCTCCAGACTACCGCAATCCTGAAAAATCATCCGGAAGTCAAGCTCATCTACGGCACAAACGAAAACAGTACAACAGGTATCTGCGATGCTGTCGCCGAACTGGGAAAAACAGGAGAAGTAAAAGTCATCGGCTTCAATGCCTCTGATAAGGAAGTTGGTTATATTCAAGATGGAACGCTGGCCGGCACAATCGTGCAGAATCCCTATAACATGGGCTATATCGGCGTGAAATATGCCGATGCCGCCATCAACGGGAATATGTCCTCGCTCCAGACGGAGATGATTACAAGCGTGACACTTGTAACAAGTGAAAATCTGAATAACGAAGATATTCGTTTTCTGATAAATCCGGTTTCGGATTAAAAAAGCTATGAGATTATATATTTAGGAGGAATTTTAGTTATGAGAAAAAAAACAAGTATGATGAAAGCCGCTGTAGCAGGTATCCTCGCATTATCCATGATGCCCCTGACAGGATGCGGTCAAGGCCAGAGCACAAGTACTGAAACAGTAGATGTTGCCGTTATCGTAAAGACAATGAATTCTGACTACTGGAATCCCGTCTGGAAAGCCTGCGATAATATCGAAGAAGAACTCGGAGACGATGTCAACATCATCCGCATGGGCCCTGAGGAAGAAGATGCTGAACAGCAGATTGCTGTCATCAATCAGGCAATTGCACAAAAAGTAGATGTTATCGTGCTCGCCGCCTGCGACCCTGAATCCGAAAACGAAGCCCTTGCCTCCGCAACTGCCGCCGGAATCCCGATTATCACCATCGACTCCGATGTCACCTACGAGGGCAAAGCCGCTTATGTCGGCACGATGAACAAGAACGCCGGCGAAGGTGCGGCAAGAATCGCTGCCGCCCTCATTAATAATGAAGGCACTGTCGGTGTTATCTATCACGGTGATGCCTCTACGGCAACCGAACGCCGTGACGGTTTTGTGAATCAGCTCTCCGGAAATGTCGATGCACCTCCGTCTATGGCCGCCGGTGCTGGTTCTAAGCAGAATAACTCTATCCCTGCCGAAACCGAAACCGATGCAGAAGGCAATATCATCGAAGCCGAAACCGAGGCCGCTAAAGTTTCCGAAGAACTTGCATCTTATTCCGGCATCAAGATTGCAGAAGTCCTTGACGGCGAAAGCAAATGGGATGTCTCCAAAGAACAGGCTCTGAAGCTGATTAAAGAAGACCACGTTGACCTCATTTTCGCAACCAACCGCAAGGGCACATGGGGTGCTTGCGAAGCTGTTTCTGATTTGATTGCTGACGGCACAATTCAGCCTGGTGAAGTGCATGTCGTAGGTTTCGACTACTTCGAGAACGAAGGCAAGTCCGCAGATATGTACCTGAGCCAGAATATTCTGGATGCTACTGTAATTCAGAATCCCTATAACATGGGCTATCTGGGTGTCAGCTATGCAATTGACTTAGCGCACGGCGAACCGATTCCGTCACTGGTAGACTCCGGCGCAACCACTGTTACAAAGGACAATATCAACGATGATGATGTTCAGTTCCTTATTAATAATTAATTCTCAGAGGGGAGAAATTTAAAAATGGCAAAAAGAAAAGCGTTTGACCTTAGTTTAAGGCGAGACAAAACCATCCGCAGAGTCGGCAGAATGTACGGTATCCTCGGTGTTGTTCTTATCGTGGTAACACTGGTTAACATGCTGACGCAGAATAACGTATACAACAGCACCAGAGAGACACTGGAAGAAAATATTGAGTCTATCAAGCTTGTTTCGGATATTCGTAATAATTTTACCGAAGCAAACGAAAACATACTTAAACTCTTTGCTTCTATGGGTACACCGGAAGCTGAAAGAGTAGAAGCAGAAGCCGCTGAAAACCTCACAAGTTGTTTCAGCAACATTGCAGAACTTTCCGAACAGTATAAGGCTTTGCATGACGATGATGAAAGCCTGAAAAGACGTTTTGAACACGCTGAATATGCTATCAATGCGTATCGGAGAAAAATCATGGAAATCAACCAGACAAAGAGTGCTTCCGTAATCCATGAGGAAGGTATGAACATTTACAATCAGGAACTTGCACCGCTTCAGCTGACCGCTGCTGAAATGCTGGAAGCGACTGTAAAGGTAAGTACAAAAGAAGGTGAAGCACACGAACAGCAAGAAAAAACAGCCCGTGCAATTGCACAGCTCGCCCTGACTATCGTGCTGGTTCTGACTGTTGTTGCACTCTATTTCATCGGTAGAAGCCAGATTAACTCTATTATTGAAATCAAGCAGAAGGAACAGGAAATCACCGAAGCCGGCAACCGTCTGACAAAGTCCAAGAAGAAGCTCATGGACTCCGCGATGACAAACATCCTCACCGGTATGAAAAACAGATATGCCCTCGATGAAAGCCTTTCCCAGCTCATCGGCAACGCACAGTTCAATATTGCCGTATTCGATATTGACAACTTCCGTATGATTAATGACATGTACGGTTATGAATTCGGCGATGAATATCTTGCTACTGTTGCAGAGCGACTCAAGGAAGAATATTCCGAATATGCCGAAATGTTCAACATCTCCGGCAACGAATTCTGTATGGTATTCTATGAGCACGTATCTGACTTGCAGGCACAGCAGCTCTCCGAACAGATTCGTCAGGGCATCGGCCAGCCGACTCTGGTTGCCAATATTCCGGTACAGACAACAGTTTCTTCCAGCCTGTACCACTATCTGCCCAGCGATAACTTAGACGTAAACACCCTTCTGATGAAGATGGACTCCGCACTTCATGCCGCAAAGCGTGATGGCGGCAACCGTATGTATCAGATTCAGTAAGCAGATTTTTTACATCGTTATGCACAGCATCCCTCTCAGTATGCTATCTGGGAGGGATATTTTTATCAGAATCTAAATATTCTGCACAAGATTTTTCAAATTCCCTTGACAAGAACTAGATAAAATGGTAAAATAAATCTGGAAGGAGGTCACGCACATGTTTTTAGTCACAGGCGATATTCATGGTCTGCGGAGTATGGAAGATATTCAGCGTCTTTCGACAGCACATCAGGAATTATTTAATATCATGACAAAAGAAGATTATCTGATTATTGCCGGCGATTTCGGGCTTGTCTGGGACAGTTCCAAAGAAGAAGTCGAACTGCTGCAATGGCTGGAAGAACGGCCTTATACCACACTTTTTGTAGATGGCAACCATGAAAATTTTGACCTTCTGGAATTGCTTTATCCTGTAGAAAACTGGTGCGGCGGAAAAATCCGCCGGATTTCTCCCAGTGTGATGCAGCTGATGAGAGGACAGGTCTATCAGATTGACGGCAAAAGTTTTTTCACGATGGGCGGTGCGGAAAGCTATGACAAACAGTTCCGGATTCCTGGTATCAGCTGGTGGCCGCAGGAACTCCCCAGTGAAAAGGAAATGCGCGAAGCCAGAGCTAATCTGCTCGGACAGGGCATGAAAGTCGATTATGTCGTAACACATTGTCTGCCGACTAGTATTCAGCATCAGCTGTTCGGGGATTTCAGTCAGTATCCGGATAACCGTCTGACGGATTTTTTAGAAGAAATCAACAGGAAAATGAGCTATAAACAATGGTTCTGCGGACATTATCACAGGGATGGGACAGTGCTCACCAACCCGAAAATGCATATTATTTATCAGAAAGTAAAAATATTATAATCATGAAAGAGCTGTTTCAAACTATCCGGAAGGCCTTCCGGCTGGAAGGCGAAATTCTGGAAATTCTTCCGCTGACGGACGGCGGTATTCACGGAACGTATCAAATCCGGCTCGATACCGGAAAAATTTATATCTTTCAGCAGATAAATACCGGCGTTTTCCGGAATCCCGATGCTGTCATGCGGAATATCCGGAAAACAGCATCCTACCTGAAAGAACATGCTCCGGAAATGCGGATTCTGCATTTTTATCAGACCGGACAGGGGGAATATTTATTTCAGAACTGGCGCGTTATGGATGCGATTGACGGATACAGCCTGAAAACCTGCACTAATCTGCATCAGATACATCAGGCCGGAAAAGCATTCGGAGCGTTTCGGAAAGCCGTTTCCGGAATGGATTCCGCCGGTCTGGAGCAGACGATTTCCGGATTTCACGATACAAGAGCCTATTTTCAGAACCTTCTGAATCTGAAATCTTCTCTGCCGGAAATGGAAATTCTCCGGAGCTGGCAGGAGCAGGCCTGTTTTGTCTGCGATTGCTATCGAAAGGGGGAACTGCCCTTTCAGGTAACGCACGGCGATATGAAATGCAGTAATCTACTGTTTGACAGGCAAACAAATCAGCCCACAGCGGTCATCGACTGGGATACGGTCATGTCCGGAATGCCTGTTTATGATTTCGGCGATGCGGTGCGTTCATTCGCCTCGAATGTGAGTTCCTCAGAACCGGATTTATCCAGAGTCGGCATCAGTATGCCGAAGTTTGAGGCTTTTGCAACTGGATGGCTTTCGGAACATCCGGACAGGAATCTGCTGATTCCGGCTGTTTTTTCGGTGACTGTAGAATTAGCCGTCCGGTATCTGACAGACTATTTACAGGGAAATATCTATTTCAGAATCACCCATCCGGAGCAGAATCTTATCAGAGCGCGGAATCAAATCCGGCTTGCACAGGAGATTCTGAAACATCAATCAGAAATGGAGGAATTTCTGTGAAAGAAATATTATATCATCTGAATTTTAGGGGGAAATCTTATGGATGAAAAAGAAACAGAACGACTTGTGAAATTAATCAATGTTGTTTTGGAAAATATTCAGGTATTGCAGGAACGCACAGTGCGTCTTGAAAATCAAAACGAAGAACTACAAAAGAAAATAGAATCTTTAGAACAGCAGTTAAAGAGTGGTTCTTCTCGTGTGGGCGCGCCTAAAAAAACATCGTTAACAGTTCCGCCGATACCGCGAACAGATATTACTGATGCAAGTGAATTTCAGTATGAAAAAACAAAAGATGGTAAAGGAATTTGTATTTTTGGCTATGTTGGTTTTGAAAAAGAATCTATCGTAATTCCGGATATAATTGATGATTTGCCCGTAAAAATAATTGCACCAGTTGCTTTTATTAATTGTACTTTTTTAAAGAAAGTTTATATTCCATCTTCTGTTGTTGAAATAGGTGGCATGTCTCGTAACCAGTCTTTTGAAAAAGGAACAGTTCTTTACTGTCAAACAGGTGCTTATGCGATAAGGTGGGCAAGAGACCACGGCTATAAAGTAAGACCGGCACAGGAATTCAGTTTAGATTAATTTTATATCAAAGGAGATTTTTTATTATGGAATTTACAGAAGTTATTAAAGGCAGAAGAAGCATCAGAAAATATGCTGACAAGCCTGTCACAAAAGAAGATATTGAAAAAATTATCGAACTGACAAGATTCGCTCCTACTTGGAAAAATTCCCAGACAGCGCGGTATCATGTGATTCTGAATCAGGAACTGAAAAACAGAATCGCCGAAGAAGGTACTTGCAACTTCTCGAAGAATAAGCTCAACATTCAGAGCGCATCCGGACTGGTGATTCTGACTACCGTTGGCGGCATCGCCGGCTATGAGAAGGACGGAACATTCACAACTGCCAAAGGCACACACTGGCAGTCATTTGATGCCGGAATTGCTTGTCAGACATTCTGCCTGACCGCTTATGACAGAGGCATCAGCACCCTGATTATGGGCATCTATGATGAAGAAAAAATCAGAAACATCCTGAATCTTCCCGAAAATGAAAGCATTTCCGCCCTGATTGCTGTCGGCTATGCGGACGAAGCTCCGAACGCTCCCAGACGGAAGGAATTATCCGAAATCATGGAAGTGATTTAAAATTTTTTGAGAAACACTTGCTATTTTCGACAGAATGTGCTAAAATAAGAATATCCCCTCTGAAAATCAGGGGAAATTCTTCATAATTCCGGAGGCATTCCGAATGGATAAGTTTGCAGAACAGCTTGTAAAAAAACAGGATTCAACAAAAGACACCATGAAACGTGCATGTGTGATAGTGCTTGCTGTGACGGTCACGGTTGTTGCGCTGGTGATGGTGGCGATGGGGTTCGCGCTGGCGATAGTTCTGCCTGTATGCGCTATCTGGGGCGCGTGGTATTTCCTGAAGATGCTCAATGTGGAATATGAATATTCCTGTACGAACGGTGTTCTTGATATTGATAAGATTCTCGGCCAGTCCAAAAGAAAACAGCTCCTGAGCGTGGAGGTCAAGAACTTTACGGTTTACGGAAAGGCCGGCACTTGTCCCGAAGAAGAACAGACTGATGATTCTGTTACGATATTTTCCGCGCTGGGGATTTCGCTCATGGGCGAGGAGGATGATGCAGAAGAATACTATGCAGAATTCGAGCATCCGGAGCATGGAAAATGCTGTCTGTACTTCAATCCGGATTCCAATTTCAGAGATGCTCTTGAGCCGTTTCTTTCCAGAGAAATGAAAGTAAAGCTGAATAAACGCTGAAAACAAGCCCTTTCTGAACAGAGAGGGCTGAATTTTTAAGGAGAATCATCATGAAGAAAAAACGCTTATTATGGGCGGTTTTGATTTGTCTGCTGTGTACAGGCTGTGCAAAATCGGAAACACTCAGAAACGACTGGAAAACCACTCCTGTCATAAAATGGGACAGTCCGGCAGAACGCTGGATGCTCTCGGAAAATGAGAAATTTTCTCTGAAAATGAAACTTTCAGAATTTCCGGAAACTATTTTTATCTGGTCTGATGAGCAAATCTCGGCGAAAAAAGATGCTGAGGAAAAACCGCTTATTTTCGGAACACCGATTTTTTCAGCCTATTTTACAGACCTGAATCATGACGGCTATCCGGAAATCTGTGCAGATGTTATGTTCGGCTTTGGATTCTGTGACGAGCATATCGAAGTTTATGATTATTATCATGATGAAATATATGTTTTATGGGACAGAATGAAGTATGATTATAAACTTGTTATGAAAGATAATGAACTGCTGGTGCAGAAAACAGATTATCATCAAAGTGAAAACATACTGGAAACCAGTCCGCTGATGCTTGAAAAGATGACTTTAATTTCAAAGGAGGATGAATCTGATGTTAGTAACCCCGAAACAAATGCAGATGCTTGAAAAATTAACCGATGAATCCGGTGTATCTTATTCTGAGATGATGGAACGTGCCGGACATGCCCTCGCGGAATTTCTGATGCAGAATTACAGAGATTGTGAAACCTTCCTGTTTCTGGCAGGGAATGGAAATAACGGCGGTGATTGTTATGTTGCCGGATATTATCTGCATTTTTATCATAAGGATGTGCGGATTCTCGCGCCGATGGGCGAACCGAAAACGGAAATATCCCGAATCGCCCGTGACAGAGCCGTGAAAGCCGGAATTCCGGTACTTTCCGAGCCGGATGATTTCTTAGACAATGCCGAAGTCCTGATTGACGGCATCTTTGGGACGGGATTCCGCGGAGAACTTCCGGAGGAAATTCAGAAACTTTTTTCCGGACATGAAGAACAAATCCGCATCGCCTGTGATATTCCCAGCGGAGGGAACGGAACAACCGGAACGGTCAGCATCGGAACATTTGATGCTTATGATACCATGACATTCGGCGCGGAAAAACTTGGCATGAGTCAGTATCCGTTAAGGAAATTCTGCGGAGAAATTCATACAGCAGATATTGGCATTCCGGCGGATGCCTTTCAGCAGATTGCGCCGGTGCATCGGCTGACACTTCCGGAAGTACTGGAGAATCTGCCGTATCGTTCGGCGGATGCGTATAAGAATCAGTTCGGGCATGTGCTGATTGTTGCCGGAAGTATCCGGATGAGAGGGGCTTGCATACTGGCAGTGACTTCGGCAATGCGGAGCGGAGCAGGCCTTGTGACATGTGCTTCAGCAGAACAGGCACTCACGGCGATTTCGATGAATCTGCCGGAGGTGATGTGTCTGCCTCTCAGAACAGATGAGAACGGCTTTTTTCTGGACAGAAGAAATCATGAAGTGCTGTCTCAGGCACTGAAACATAAACAGGCATTATTAATCGGCTGTGGCATGGGCGTGACGGAATCGACAAGAAATCTGATAAAATTCCTGTTTTCGGAGAGTTCCTGTCCGATAATTCTGGATGCAGATGGTCTTAACTGCGTATCGGACTGCATAGAATTAATACCGAAAGGACGAACTATCCTCACACCGCATGTCGGAGAGGCCGCAAGACTTCTGAATTGTGAAGTATCTGAAATTCAGAAAGACCGGATTTCGGCGGCGCGCAGGCTGGCGGAGCTGACCGGAACAGTAGTGGTTCTGAAAGGTGCAGGGACAGTCATCACTGACGGAAAGCGGACAGCGGTCTGCAATCTGGGAAATGCAGGCATGGCAAGAGCCGGAAGCGGTGATGTTCTGGCCGGAATCGCGGCATCCTTTGCCGGACAGGGGCTTTCTCTGTATGATGCGGCCTGTACTGCGGTGACAGTTCACGCGGCGGCCGGTGATGCGGCGGCGGAACGTCTGCCGTATCGGTATATGCTGCCTTCGGATTTGATTCGTTCTTTACAGGATATTTTATAATTTTATTATCTGCAAAAATACAGGAATCACAAGCGAATTATTTTACTGAGGTGATTTTTATATGTATGATGTCAGGCAGATAAAGCGTATTTTTGCAGTCATCAGTCTGAATACAGTATTGCTGAGTACAGGCTGTACCGTTGTGCAGACGACCCCCCAGAAGATTGCCAATCCCATGACAGGCGGATTCACGGCAGAAGTGACTATCACGAATGCCGATTCCGAAAGCAAAGCCACGCTGACCAGATACGGCACAGATGCATGGTGTGTACTGTTCAGCGAACCGCAGACACTGGCAGGGGTACAGCTGGATTTTCTGGATGATGAAGTCAAGGCCTCTTATAAGGGATTGGAATTTTCCGTTCCGCAGTCGGCGCAGGCCATCCGGACGGAGCTGGAAGACTTGATGAATATTATTGATGATATGGCCTTGTCTCCGGATTTGAACGGAAAAACAGAAGAAAATAAAATTATCTGTGAAGGCGATGTCGAAGAAGGCAGTTATACACTGACCTTTACCGAAGCCGGAATTCCGGCGGAATTTTCCCTTCCGTGCTATGGTGTGGTGATAGTATTCGACAGCTTTACGCCGCAGACCGGAACAAATACGGCAGAAACGGCAATACCGGAGGCATCGGAAACGATTCCGATGATGACAGAACCTTCTGTTACGGAAACTGCTCCGGCAGAACAGGCGGTTATTCCTGAACCGATTCCGGCAGAACCGGCGGCAGTAATTGAAGATTCCGTTCCGGAATAACAAATCAGCCCGTCTTTTGTGACGGGCTGATTTTTATCAGTATTGATTGTTGTTATCATCGTTATAAGGATTTTTATCCAGATTGACGCGCGGTGTGCTGGTGGGATTGTTATCCGGCTGATAAGGGCTTTGAGGTTCATAAGGATTCGGATTCTGATAAGGACTTTGATAAGGATTCTGATAGGGATTCGGATTCTGCGGTTCATAAGGATTTGGACTCTGATAAGGATTTTGCTGTTGATACGGATTGAAATTGTTATTCTGCGGATAGCCGCCGCCGAAACCACCGCCAAAACTGTTATTATATCCGGAGAGTTCTTCTTCTGTTGTGATGCCTGTTGCCAGCATTTTGGCTCTCATGCAGGCATAGAATTCGGCCATAGTTGCTTCATAATAGGGGATTACAAAGAAGATGCCGACATAACATGCAATTGCGCCAAGAAGATACCAGCCGATAAAAGAAATCTGAAGTACGAAACAATTCATTTTTTCGCCGTTCATGGTCTGTCTGGAAATTTCCAGTGCACGTTTCTTGTCAAGATACGGATTTTCTCCCAGAAGATACGGCACAAGAAGATATTCATAAGCCTTGATAATCCCTGGGATATAGAACAGCAGTGCCCACAGGAAAATTTCAAGATACCGCTGGAACATCACCTTGACTGTCGGCATATAGCGTCCGCTCTGAAATGACCAGAACAGATTGCCGAAATCGGAATTGCCGTTCCGCGCCTGATAGAAATATCTGCATTTACCGGTTTCCAGAATGCTGGTGACAAAGGCGGTTATGGCGATACCCAGTGCCCATGTAATCAGATAAAAGACCCAGAAAGCCGGTTCTGAAATATCTTCGGTAATTTCCTGTATACTGGAAAAGCCGAAAGTAGCTCCTATGAATATGGTCGATACAAAGGATGCCGCATAAGATGCCGCACCGGCAATAATCCCCATGATAATCATCAGGCCGAATGCCGTCCAGTAGTAGGGTTTCATATTATTTTTTGCGTTCTGTTTCAACAGACTGGATGTCCACATGAGAGATACCTCCTGCATTATGAATTTTTAATATTATTATTGTAAACCATATTTACATTTTTGTCAAGAGATTCCGGAGAAATTCGCATAAAATACTAATATTATAGTAATTTTAAAGCCGAATTTATGCAAAATATATCATGCATCGCCTGTTTTTTTGAGATATTTCTCTGAAATAAAAAAAGTCTATTGACAAAATTCCGAAAATATGTTATACTGAAACTGTTAAAAGTTTGTGGAGGATAACTACAGTTTTCCCCACGTAATTCAAATAGGAGGAATTTTATTATGGCATTAGTTTCCGCTAAGGACATGCTGAACAAGGCAAGAGCCGGCAAGTATGCTGTCGGACAGTTCAACATCAACAATCTCGAATGGACAAAGGCAATTCTGCTGACTGCACAGGAACTTCAGTCTCCCGTAATTCTGGGTGTTTCCGAAGGTGCAGGCAAGTACATGTGCGGCTACAAGACAGTTGTCGGCATGGTGAAGGGCATGATTGAAGAACTGAATATTACAGTTCCGGTAGCTCTGCATCTCGACCACGGCTCTTTTGAAGGTGCTAAGGCTTGCATCAATGCAGGATTTTCTTCCATCATGTTTGATGGTTCTCATCTGCCTTTTGAAGAAAATCTGGCTAAGACAACCGCTCTCAAGAATACCTGCGATGTTCTGGGTCTGTCTCTCGAAGCAGAAGTTGGTTCTATCGGCGGTGAAGAAGACGGCGTTATCGGCAAGGGCGAATGTGCTGACCCCGAAGAATGCAAGACCATTGCTGACCTCGGTGTAACCATGCTGGCCGCTGGTATCGGCAACATTCACGGCAAATATCCCGATAACTGGGAAGGTCTGAGCTTTGAAACTCTCGATGCTATCAACAAGAGAGTCAACGAAGGCAGAGAAATTCCTATGCCTCTGGTACTGCACGGCGGTACAGGCATTCCGGATGACCAGATTAAGAAGGCTATCTCTCTGGGCGTTGCAAAAATCAACGTAAATATAGAATGCCAGTGGGCTTTCCAAGAAGCTACCAGAAAGTACATCGAAGAAGGCAAAGACCAGCAGGGCAAGGGCTTCGACCCCAGAAAACTGCTCGCTCCTGGTTTCAAGGCTATCAAGGCAAAAGTCAAGGAAAAGATGGAACTGTTCGGTTCTGTAGGCAAAGCCTAAGTTTTAAATTTGTATATTTTCACAAGAATCTCCTGCGGTGTGGAAAACAGCAGGAGATTTTTTTAATTTTTTTTGAATTATTTTCCCCTCGCTTGACAAATGCACTGAAATGTGCTATAGTTAAGTAAGCCGTAAAGATATATAAAAGGCTTTTATTGTAAGAAGGGATTAGGTATGAATCATAATTTACTGAATCAGGATAAAAATACAGCATCGCCGGAAAAAAAGAAAATGATTCTGGCACTGGCACTTTCTGCGCTGACAGCCGTCACCGCCGGAATTCTGCTGGCTTATCAGCTGAAACATAACGCGGAAGAATCGCATAAGCTCGAAAATACAGTCCCCGAAACCAGCGAGGAAACAAGCATTCTGGAAACGGATTTATCCGCGGCCGCATCCGTACAGAAGGAAATTACGGATATGATTTCCGAATCTGTAAGGGAATCCGTATCCGAACCGGTATTGCTGACGGAATATATCACCGAACCGGAGTTTTCCGTTTCGGAAAGCGTTTCGGAAGTGGTAATTTCTTCCGAAACGGAAACGCTTGTTTCTGCGGAAACCGTTCAGACTGCGCCCGTACAGGAAACGCAGGCATCTTCTGCCGAAGAATCCTTCGGCGAACCAGATGTGAATACTACCGCGCTCCCGACTGAACGTATGACAGTCACCTCTGCGGTGATTCCGCCCTCCGAAACCGTAACGGAATCCGTAACAGAAACATCTGTTCCGGCTGAGAAGAAAATATATCGTTCCGTACTGGAGCATATTTTTAAATATCAGCGGTTTCAGGAAGATGAATTCAGCATCGTGAACGATTCGGATATTTATGAGAATGAATTCGCTGTTTATGATGTGGATAATGACGGCATCGAAGAACTGATTATCCGCTGGGCGAATACTTCTGTAGCATCCGTTGCCGGTATTGTATATAGTTATGACAGTGAAGGGAATGTTTATCGCAAGCTGAAAACAACGCCATATCTGCGTTTTTACAGTAACGGCGTGATTGAAGCGGATTCCGCGCATCATTCCGCGCTGGCCGGAGATTTCTGGGCTTACAGTCTGTATCAGTATGATGATGCCGAAAAACTCTACAAAGAAGCCGGATGCGTGGATGCATGGGATAAATCCGTTACTGATGAGAGTGACTATGCACAGGAAACATTTCCGGATTATGCAGATGTCAGCAATACAGGATTTGTCTATTTTATTTCCTCCGATGAAGAAGGTATATCCGACCCGATGGATGTAACGGAATATCAGACATGGCATGATTCCTATATCGGCAACGCTGTTGAAATCAATCTTCCGTTCCGGAAGATGACAGAAACTAATATTGCACAGGTGGATGGCTAATCAGATGTATATTTCCCGAAATGAACCGGAATATTTCCACTGGCATGATGCGGAGCTGATGCATGTTTCCGAAAATGAGAATTCTCTGCACTGGCATGTTGATACACTGAACATCACAAAGGAAAATTCACAGAATCCGGATAAAAAAGACCTTTGTGCCGATAATGTAAAGATTAGTTTTAAAGATTATAAAATTATCAGTCTGCTGTCTTATGGTTTTGAAAGATGGCAGAATGGTCAACTTATCGAGCGTACAGAGGACAGATATTATTCAGAATCAGAAATCCTGAAATTTCTCGAAAAAATGAAACAATCTTCCGGATGGGTCTGCAATCTGCTTGACGGTGACTGCATCAGAGAAGATAATCTTCTGCATCTGGGATTTGACCTCGATTTTGAATATCTGGGAGAAAGTTTCTTCCGTTTAGAGCTTATCTGTTCGGAATTTACCGCCGAATGGGAAACCTATTCCGGAACAGCATGGTATGAACAAGTAAAACAAAAGCCTGAGAACTGAACTTCTCAGGCTTTTTGATGTTACTTGAAATAACAGTATAACTGACAGGAAATCATGCCGTTATAGAGCTTCCGGCGTTTATCGGCTTTCCGGCCGAAATACTGTTCAAAATCGGTATCTCCGCAGATAATGTATGCCGGAGAGGAAAGAACTTTCCCCATAGTCCGGTAGATTCTTCTTGCATCGGATAATTCCAGCATCCTTTCCCCGTAAGGCGGATTGCAGACAGTAACAGCATCCGGAATCGGCTGGAAATCGGCAATATCTCTCTGCTGTACCCGAATATACTTTTCCACGCCGGCTTTTTTGGCATTGGCAAGTGTCAGGGAAATGGCATCGGGGTCAGCATCGAAACCATAGCCGATAAAATCGACATCATGGGTAATATTATCGAGTGCTTCGGTTCTGGCCTCCTGCCATGCCGTGACCGGAATGCAGTCCCATTGTTCCGAGATGAATCTTCTGTCGAGTCCTGATGCGATATGACAGGCACGGCGCGCGGCTTCAATCAGGAACGTACCACTTCCGCAGAACGGGTCACAGACGGGCATATTGCTCCGGAGTCTTGCCAAATCCAGAATACCAGCGGCAAGCGTTTCGCGAATCGGCGCGAGATTGGCATTTCTTCTGTAACCTCTCTTATGCAGGCCTGCGCCGGAAGTATCCAGATAAACAGAAACCTGATTTTTCAGGATGGTGAACTGCAATTGATGCAGACTTCCGGTTTCGGGCAGGAATTCCGATGTTTTATAGGCTTTCTGAAGTCGCTTGACAGCGGCTTTTTTCAGAATCTTCTGACAGGCCGGAATGCTCGTCAGTTTCGAGTTGAGCGAATGCCCCTTGACCGGAAAAGCATCCTCTTTCCCGATGAATCGTTCGAGAGGGGCTTTTGCCATGCCGTCAAATAATTCCTCAAAAGTTTCGGCAGGGTATTCGGCAAGGAGAATCTGAACGCGTTCCGCAACCGATAAATTCAGATTCGCTCTGGCAAGGGTATTGAAATCGCCTTCCCATGAGACACGGCCGTCCTGTACGGTAATATTTTCTCCGCCGATGCGGGTCACTTCAAACCGGAGCACTTTCTCCAGTCCGAAATGACACGGGGCAGAAAACTTGATTTTCTGATTCATGCTGATTAATTCTCGCTTTCTGTTTCGGGAACGGTGAACGGATGACTTGAAATTGTGGTATAATCATCTTCCGTATTGGCATCGTTATAGTTTCTGTTTCTGGATGAGTAATATCTACAGCTTGTGCAGACAGGAGCGTTTGTGGATTTCCAGTATCCGGTTTCGCCCTTCGGGCAGTAAGTGCCGGCCATGAGTCCGGTATTGGAGCAGATAGGCCCTGACACAACGGTATCACATTCCGGATATGTTGCGCCGGAATCAATCGAATTTGCATATTCGCCGATGACGTTATACCACATCTGCGCGGAACTGATGGAAGTATCAAGCTGTTCGCGGTCTTTGTAGCCAATCCACACACCGGAGACGAAATCTTCCGTCAGGCCGATGAACCATAAGTCATCCCAGTTCTGAGTTGTACCGGTTTTGCCGACAACTTCCTTATTGCCGAGCTGGGCATCTTTGGCAGTACCGCTGGAAGATACGACATTTTTCATCATTCTGTTCATGACATAGGCAGTTTCCTCATCAACAGCATCATGAGGATGACCGTCATTTTCATAGACAAGTTCATGATTTCCCTGTTCGAGACGGCTGACGATGTGAGCCTTATAATATTTACCGCCGTTTCCGTAGGGGATATAGGCATTGACCATATTTTTCATTGTAACGCCGTAAGTGAGCGCGCCTACGCTCAGAGGGGAAAGAGCATTGTCGGAATGGCCTTTCGGGTCGAGGTCAGTTAATTCCAGACCCATATTTTCAGTAGCGAATCTGAATACGGCATCTGTAGTGAGGGAATCGACAAGTCTTGCGGAGATGGTATTCAGAGATTTCATCAGGCCGTAATAAACGGGCAGGTCATTATAGGAATAGTTGGAGGAAACGGAATTCGAGCTGTAGTTTTTCGGCCATAACGTGCCGTCAGGCATTTCCAGACCGGAGTCTTTGAGCTTAGAACCCCAGTGGAACTGGTCAGTATAGATGCCGTATCCATAGCCGGCAACGGGCTTGATGGTAGACCCTGGCTGACGGGTTTCCTGTGTAGCATAATTCCATACGATAGAGCCTGTTTTTTCGCCGACTGCGCCGACACAGGCAAGAATTTCGCCTTCATAATTCATAGCGATAAATGCACTCTGCGGATAGATGACTTCATCACGGTCATCAATAATATCATCGCCGTTGCTGTCCTTGTATCTTGCGGAGTTTCTTGTATTGATGAGATTGCTCAGGCTGAGATATTTATCTTCGACATATTCCTGCATTTCCTTGTCGATGGTGACATAAATCTGATAACCGCCGGTATTGAGCTTGTTAAGTGCTTCTTCTTTATCGAGGGCATAGGTATCCATCAGATAATCTCTCACTTCGAGGATGGCCGCATCAACAACCCATGATGTCGCTTTTTTAGTATAATCATAATCTTTTGCTTCCAGTTCGGGATGCATTTCTTTATATTCCTCTGTATCGGTATAGATGATATGCTCATTCAGAGCCGCCTGATATTCATCATAAGAGATAGCCCCGTGGTCATACATCTGCCAGAGGACATAAGTCTGACGTTCTCTGTTTCTTTTTCGGCCGGTGTTGACCCATTCGCCGGTCTGGTCGTCCTTATAGCCAGCAAACGGATTGATGACCTCCGGAGACTGCGGAATCGCCGCCAGAACGCTCGCTTCGGCAACAGTCAAATCCTGTACGTTCTTTCCGAAATATTTGATGGATGCCATTTCGATTCCGTTCGCTTCGCCGCCGAAACCGATGTAGTTCAGATAATTGACAATAATTTCCTGTTTGGAGTAGTTCTTTTCGAGCGTCATCGCACGGAAGATTTCGCGGATTTTACGGGACGGCGAGCGGGTATCCTCACCGGTGACGTTCTTGATTAACTGCTGAGTGATGGTCGAACCGCCGCGCTCAGAATCCCAGAAATGCAGAACCATGTTCATACATGCCGCGATAGTATTCTTATAGTCTACGCCGTCATGCGTGTAGAAACGCTCATCTTCGGTATAGACAAATGCATCCATAACATGCTGGGGAATCTTGTCGATAGTCACCGGAATTCTCTGGTTCTGATTTGTCACCTGATAGAGCGTTTCCAGATTGCCGTCTTCATCATAGCCGTAGATGTTTGTATTATAGCTCAGTTCCATTTCTTCGAGGGTAATGGTCGAGGCTTCGTCCATAAAGTCCAGAACATACACCGCTACAGCACTTGCCACGATAGTTCCTGTAATCAAACATATCAGAAAAATTGACAGCAGGGTCGTGAGCAAAATCGAAATGAGTTTCTTGACAACACGCCATTTCCGGCTGGGTTTCTTTTTGTTATCGTGATTTTGCGTTGACATAGCATCAGAAATCCTTTCTTATTATTTTTTTGATAAGTCATGCAGTTTTATTATAGCACAGAATTCCGGATTTGTTAAGTCTTTTTTTGAAAAAAAATGATTTTTCACGAAATTTTCAGGATTGCAGACGGAAACGGAACAGAAATTGCTGTTTTTCACAAAAATGAAACCTGCTCCGGAATAAATTTCCGGAACTGCGCCATACTGAAACTGAAATCTATCATACAAAGGAGCGTTTGGAATGGAAAGTGCAAACTGCAAAATCGGGATGCTGTTGGTATCTATGACGATTTCGGCTGTTCTTCTGGTCGTATCAGCCGGAAATTCGGTCAGACAGCAGAAAGAAATTCGGGTGGAAAAGGCCGCCGCGCTCGCCGAAAAAGAACCTGTTGGCTTTGTTCTGAAAACTTATGAAGGCAAAGTGGCTCTGTTTCGGGAGAACAGTCAGCGGCCGTATCAGATTCTGGATTTGGAAGTCTATCTTCTTCCGGATGCCGACAGACAGGCTCTCGAAGAAGGCATTCTGGCAGAGAACGAAGAAGAACTCCGGAAGATTCTGGAAGACTGGGACGGCTGATTCTGACGGCCTGAAAACGGCAGAATGAAAAACTTAGAAATAATTTGTACAAAAAAATCCGGATTCCGGCCGGAATTTGGAATCCGCAGAATCCAGAGGAGAATTTAAAAAAACAGCGGAATTCCGCTGTTTTTTGTTTTCTAGCTGTATTTTTATATACTAAAAGTAATGAAAACAAGCTATCGAAAACGATTTATGCCGTTTTGTACAAAACTCACAATTCAGCAGTGAAAAAATTTATAGAACACTTGAGTAAAATATTGGCAAAAAGTCTTGCACTTTTGTCAATTTTATGCTATAATAACAGTATAGCTTTTCTGAATTGTATAAATCCACGAAAAGACACTATGAAAGAAAGGAAGAAAGAACTATGAAAAAAACATTCGGACAAAGACTTCTCAGCGGTGTCACATCGTTCATGATGGCTGTCATGAGTGTAGCAGGTTCAGTCGGTTCTGTCCCCATACGGGCGGCGGACGGTACAGAAGCCGCTCCGGTTTTCTCGGTTGCGCCGTCTTACGGAACTTGGCTGTTCCCGAATACGACATACGCCGAGATTCAGTTCGCTAGGACGGACGGAAATTCTGTCAGCGTAAATGCCGATAACAGCGCAGTTGTGATTCCGGATAATGCTTATTATTTATTGATAGATGCTGAAGTGAATTCTTATGGCAATACTTCAAATAATTATAAGCTGATTGAAATCAATCCGGAAACAGGCAGTACTTCATGGAAATCCGGCGCGTTTGCGGACATCATTGATAATCAGAATGCAATGTGGACGGTAACAAACAAGATTACCGGCACACTCCTGAAAAATGATGACCCGTCTACAGAACTGACTCTGGAAAATGCCAAAAACAGAACAGGCTGTTCCGCAGTCAATTCCATTGCGGGCATGTATCTGGGAGATACAGTCACTTCGTTTGAAAAACGCTCCGCAGATTCCACCGGCAATGCAATGTGGGATGTGAATGATACCGCCGTGATGACGGCATCCGCAGGCTATACCGCCAATATCAATTTCTATGATTATGACGAAACCACACCTGCACCCATCTCCGATGATATGAGCAGTAATTTCTATGCATTGGCTACGCTGACCAAAAAGGGAGAATCCACTCCCGTTGCATGGAAACTCGAAACCTTCTATCCGACATCGAATGCACAGACTACCATGACATTCTGGGATAATTTCTATGCATTCGGCGAGGACGGCACTTCCAAAGAAAGTTTCAAATACGGCGCAGAAGAATATGATTTTCATGTTGATATTTACTGCACCATCGGCAACAGTGTATGGCTGGATACTTATCAGGACTGTCAGGATATTACAAAAGCATCCCGCTCCATTCCTGGATATAAATTCAAAGACCCAGAATATACTGACAACAGCGTGACATTCTCTATTTCAAAATCCATTGTCACTTATGATATGATACTGAATTTTGAAGAACCTGTCACGATTACAGAAAGTGATTATCTGTATCTGCTTCTGACAGTAGAACATCAGACAAGCGGAATTACTTATTATTATCAGCAGCTGACTGCTGATAACACCAGTCAAATTGTCATCCCGATACAGACGAAAGATGAACAGCACTGGAAAGACGGAAACGGAAATGACCTTCCGAACGAACGCTTTACCGGCAATGAACCTACTGTCACCGCCCAGCTGTTCTTAGGTGAACAGGCACTGAATCTGAATAATCTGACAAACGGAAATAACTGCGTAGAATTGACAAATGACAGCAGTTACAGAAATTTTTCTGTTAATTACGAAGGCCAGACCAAATCTAGAGAAACTGATGAAGAACTCGGTGTTCCGGTGGCATCGTTCACAAATACTATCAGTTTTAACACACTGAAAGCAACTAAGGAACTGGATTTTAAAGATGTTTTGGGCGATGGCCTGTATTATGGTATCACTGCCGACAGATTTAACCAGCAAAACCATGCACAGACAAATCTGGCAGTTAATTATTATCAGGGAAATACTAATATTGACCCTGACTTGACTGCAAATACCTGCGGTGATTTCTACATTCCTTATTTTGTAGACTTCAACGGCGGTACAACAGTGGACAGTGATTCTATTCTGGATGAAGACAATGGAAAAATTAATATTCAGAATTCTCACGAAGATAACAGAACTACTCTCCATGTAGATTCTGAAAAACGGCTTCAGGAATCCAAATCTTTTATAGATATTTCTGTTGAAGACCCTGAAACTATGAAAAACAGCGTTATTGAACCAATAATCGCTCACATGGAAACAGTTTCTGCCGAACTTGCACAGCAGCCGGCGATGGTGACTCCCATAAAAATCAGTGATAACAATATTCTGATTGATACTACTGCTTTTGATGAAAATGCTACTATCTATATTGATGGAGATAATCTTGTCGCACTCTGCCCCAATGGAGAACTGAAAAATTCCATAAA
Organism: Oscillospiraceae bacterium; assembly: GCA_017483405.1. Lineage (GTDB taxonomy): Bacteria > Bacillota > Clostridia > Oscillospirales > Ruminococcaceae > UBA3855. The sequence continues at coordinate 24,441 of JAFUWP010000316.1, forward strand.
AATCAAAAAGAAAGAAAATCAAACCTATGTCTTCAATTTTACTAACACTGAAACTATCAATGTTATCGGCAAACATAGTATTGAGATTTATGATAATGATGGAAATTTTGTAGAAAATAATGACCCGTGGACTTCTGACCAGTCTTATGGTACGCCTACAAACCAGTGGCTCGACAGACTCACCCGACACATGATTTATAATCTGAATTCCGTTAAAACAGTAAACTTGAACGAAGCAGCAGGTATTTTCCTGCTTCCTGATGAAGAATCTGTTACTACTATCAGCGGAACAAGTACGGGCTGGGTTATCAGCGATGGCTATGTTACAAATCTTAATGCTGAATGGCACTTCGTTTACAGCGAACTCGATGAACAGCAGGATAAGAACATTCAGCTTTCCAAGCAGACTGTCGGCGGAGCAGAACTCTCCGGCGCAAAACTGACACTGACAGGTATTGACAGAGACAACAAAGACATTGCCTTCAGTATCGACCAGTTTACAGGCGGACTCGGTGCAAAGGATGTTCAGTTAGAAAACAATTCTATCACATGGATTTCCGGTACGACATCCGCAACGGTAAAGAATCTCGCAGATGGTATTTATACACTGCATGAAGATACCGCTCCGGCCGGATATAAAACTGCAAATGATATTGTATTTTCAGTTTCCGGCGGTGAAATCATTGATGTGGAAATCAATGGTCAGAATGTTACCGATAATTATTCCAATAATACCATCATCATGATTGATGAGGACAGTGAAGAAACTGGTACAACAACAACGACCACTACAAGTGAAACAACCACTTCGACATCAGCTAGCACATCTTCATCTACAAGCACAACGAC